>CANQSE010000192.1 GCA_947626405.1 uncultured Acetatifactor sp.
GTCCGGCAGATCCACGCCTTTCTTTTTAAGCTCATAGGCAAGCAGCGTTACCTGAGGCACATCCAGCCCAATTTCCTTAAGCCTTTCCACCCTGGAAAAGATTTCCCTGGGCGTACCCTCCATGACAATCTTCCCCTGATCCATCACAAAGACTCTGTCGGCGTGGATAATTTCTTCCATATAGTGTGTGATAAGGATAACTGTCACACCCTCCACCTGGTTCAGCCCCCGCACGGCGCGGATGACTTCCTTTCTGCCGCTTGGGTCCAGCATGGCCGTCGGTTCGTCCAGCACAATACACTTTGGGTGCATGGCGAGCACCCCGGCAATGGAGACTCGCTGCTTCTGCCCTCCGGAAAGCTTATTCGGCGAATGTTTCCTGTACGCATACATCCCGACCGCGCGCAGGCTCTCCTCCACCCGCTCCCATATCTCCTTAGTGGGGATTCCCATGTTCTCGGGACCGAATCCGACATCCTCCTCCACAACCTGACCGATGATCTGGTTGTCCGGATTCTGGAACACCATTCCGGCGGTCTGCCTTATATCCCAAATTTTATCCTCGTTGGCAGTGTCCATGCCGTCCACCCAGACCGTCCCCTCGGTGGGGCTCAGTATTGCATTTATATGCTTGGCGAGTGTGGACTTGCCGGAGCCGTTGTGCCCTACAATCGCAATAAACTCACCCTGCGCTATATCAAGGTTCACATTGTCAACCGCAGTCGTGATTCCCTCAACATTGCCTTCTTCGTCGCGTCTTATATATTCAAAAACAAGATCCGAAGTCTTAACGATTCCCATAAATCCTTCTCCGCACAATGGTGCATCCGAAATAACCCTGTACCTGTTACACTATATCAGATTCTCTGCCGAATTACAACATTTATAGTATCAGTTCAGCCAGTCTGCAGTCTCTCGGGAAAATCGTGCTCGCACGAATTTTCCCGGGAAACTGCAGACTGAGGGAGCGCCCATTTATGAGCAAAGGCAGGCGTGAAACGCCGGAGAGCGCGTCAGCGCGGCTTTGCGAATGGGCGCGGGCTGAACTGCTGCGCGGACATTTACAATTTCCCTTTTTCATGTTATGCTAATGCTTCAGGGAGGTATTTTCCATGGACAAAACAAAAATCCTTAAAATGTTTGCGCTGATAGGAGCCATTATTCTGTTTGCAGCCGTCGTCACAAGGCTTGCCCGGGGAAATTCCATGAGCCTCTCGGATTACGCAAACCTTCAGGGCTCTCAGGCCGAGCCTTCACCCTTTTCCTCCCCGAATAACTCACCCTCGCATGATGACAAAGGCTCCGTAGCCGACTCTTATGCCAATACATCCGAGCCGGATCCCTCACCTTCGCCAGACCTCCAAAACGACGAAAAAAGCTCACTGCCCGGCGCTTCCTTAAACGGCGACTCAATGCTTGAAGAACGCCGCACACTGGCTGAGAGTTTTTATTGCGAACCTCTCTCCGAAAATCTCAGAAGATACATTACCGGCGTTTCCTATCCGTCCTTTAAAGAGGGGGACGAGTCCCCCGCCATTACGCCCGATAAGCTTCGCTATATCCACATACTCCACTATAATTTTGACGGGGAACCCGAGGAGGGTGAGCTTATCTGCAACGAACTCATAGCCTGGGATCTTCTGGAAATATTTTACGAGCTCTACCGCAACGAGTACCAGCTTGAGCATGTGCTTCTGATCGACACCTACGACGGGGACGACGAAGCTTCCATGGAAGCCGACAACACATCATGCTTCAATTACCGGACGGTGGACGACACCGATAAGCTGTCAAAACACGCCCTGGGGCTTGCCGTTGACATAAATCCCCTCTACAATCCATATATAACCTACGATAACGGCGTCCGGAAAATATCCCCAGAGGGCGCGGAGGCCTACTCGGACCGTTCTGACGATTTCCCATATAAAATTGACGAGGACGATCTCTGCTATAAGCTTTTCATAAAGCACGGCTTTACATGGGGCGGCAACTGGAACAGCAGCAAGGACTATCAGCATTTTCAGAAGACCTTCAACTAAAAAGGGGAACCGGTCAATGCTCCGGTTCTCCCTCTTAATTAATGCTGATTCGTTTTATACCGTTATACCAACTCAAGAATTACTTCCATCGCGGCGTCGCCCTTGCGCTGTCCGACTTTAATAATTCTTGTATAGCCTCCCTTGCGTCCGGCATACTTCGGTCCATACTCGTCAAAGAGCTTTGCCACAAGATCAACATTTTTGGTGTTCTTCTTTCTGCCTGCCGCATCCTTGGGCACATCAACCACAGGGTACAGCACCTTCAGCATCTGACGTCTTGCATGAACCCTTGAAGGCAGATCCTTCTTAATCTCTTTCTCCACCTCGTCATAGACCGTCACGGTAACGCCGTTTTCGATACGCAGGATCTTGCCGTCCTTATCGCGGTGCGTTTCGGAAAGCACCTTTTTTGTGTCCTTATCAACGATCTGTTTTACTCTCCTGCCGTCCTTATCCTTGCGCGGAACCTTTGCGGTAACCTTTACCGTCTCGTAGTTATCCTTCTCCTTTACGGCAAGGGCGATCAGTCCGTCAGCAATCTTGCGCACTTCCTTTGCCTTTGCCTCCGTCGTCACAATTCTGCCGTGCTGTATCAGAGCCGTGACCTGATTCCTCAAAAGGGCCTTTCTCTGATCTGATGTTCTGCCAAGTTTTCTATATTTTGCCATGATTATTTTCCTTTCTCTGTTCATGGTACATCCGGCCACGCGCTTTGGACTTACTTACCGAATGTCGGGTTATTATGCCATTTAGAGAGGAACCGCGGCCATACGCATCGGATTTACTGTCCGCGGAACATCCTGTCCTTTTATTCTTCGCTGGGATTCAGTGAAAGCCCCAGTTCCTTTAACTTTGTCAGCACTTCCTCCAGGGACTTGCGGCCCAGATTGCGGACCTTCATCATATCCTCGGGGGTCTTGTTGCACAGTTCCTCCACCGTGTTGATGCCGGCTCTCTTTAAGCAGTTGTAGGAGCGGACCGAGAGCTCCAGCTCGTCGATGCTCATCTCCAGAACCTTCTCTTTTTCATCGTTTTCCTTTTCAACCATGACCTCGGCGGTCTTGGCGTTTTCGGAAAGATCGATAAAGAGGCTAAGGTGCTCGCTCAGCACTTTTGCGGCAAGACTCACCGCCTCGTCGGGAACGAGAGTGCCGTTTGTGAACACATCGAGCGTCAGCTTGTCATAATCCGTAATCTGACCGACTCTTGTATTCTCCACCGTCACGTTCACCCTCTCAACGGGAGTGTATATGGAATCTACCGCAATGACACCGATGGGAAGATCGTCATGCTTATTTTTGTCAGCGCTTACATATCCGCGGCCTTTGGTTATTGTCATCTCAATATAAAGCTTTGTGTCCTTGCCGCTGAGAGTGGCAATCACAAGATCGGGGTTGAGAATCTCGATATCCTGATCCGCCTGAATATCGGACGCATGTACAACACCTTCGCCCTCATATTCGATATACGCAGTCTTTGCCTCATTGGTTTCGCTGCTGTTTTTGATGGCGAGGCTCTTGATGTTCATGATGATCTCTGTCACATCTTCCTTCACGCCGGGAACGGAGCTGAACTCATGGAGCACGCCGTCGATCTTAACCTGGCTGACAGCCGCTCCGGGCAGTGAGGAAAGCATGATCCTTCTCAGGGAGTTTCCCAGAGTAATTCCGTATCCTCTTTCCAAAGGCTCAACGACGAACTTGCCGTACTTCTTGTCTTCTGAAATCTCAACAACCTCAATATTAGGTCTCTCAAAATCAAACACTGCGAATACTCTCCTTTCATCAGCGCTTACTTGGAGTACAACTCGACGATAAGCATCTCATCTACAGGGACGTCAATCATCTCTCTTGTGGGAAGATTTTTGATCGTACCCTTGAAGTTCTCAGCGTCAACCTCCATCCACTCGGGCACCAGCCTGCCGCCGGCCGCCTCAGCGATATCCTTATATCTCTGCATTGATTTTGCCTTTTCCCTGATCTCCACCACATCGCCTGCCTTGATCTGGTAGGAGGGGATATTCACCATTTTACCGTTCACAGCCACATGCTTATG
>CANQSE010000193.1 GCA_947626405.1 uncultured Acetatifactor sp.
TAAACTGCTCTGCATTGGCAAGAGAACTTCCTCCAAATTTCACTACCTTGGACATCTTTGTTATATTCCTCTCATTCCGCCGTTTCACACGGCCCTGTTTACGGCTCTGTTTACACACAAACGCACCGCATGGCTCCGTCTACATCCAGCCGTATCACGCAAGCTCCAGAAACTTATCCATCAGCTTATAGCCCTGCGCCACAAAATTTCCCGAAGCCCTGCCCTGCGCTTCGTTATAATCCCATTCATGCGTCTGCGGAAACCTGCTGTCATAGATCAGATACGGCACGCTGTCGCCTGTGTGCGTTCTCAGACGAATCGGCGTCGGATGGTCTGGAAGGACAAGAAGTCTGAAATCCTCCCCTGAAGCCTTCAGCTTTTCCACCGCGGGCCCAATGACGCGCTCATCCAGGCATTTTATCGCCTGAACCTTCTTTTCAACGCTGCCCTGATGCCCCATCTCGTCCGGCGCTTCCACATGTATATACGCAAAATCATATCCGTCGCGCGTAAGAGCCTGTACAGCGGCGTTTACTTTTCCCTCATAATTGGTGTTGAGCCCGCCGTTTGCGCCCTCGACAAGAGCCACGCCCATTCCCGCGCCCACGGCTATTCCCTTTAAGAGGTCCACCGCCGACACCATCATTCCGCGCTTACCTGTCTTATCCTCAAACGAGGACAGTCCCGGCTTTGTGCCCGCCCCCCAGAACCAGCAGCAGTTTGCCGGATTGAGTCCGCGTTTTTTTCTCTCCTTATTAATCGGGTGGTCGGCAAGTATGTCATAGCTCATGCGCATCATGCTCCGCAGCCTTTGGTCGGACGGCAGGTACTGTCCAATCTTCTGCCCGAGCACATCATGAGGCGCGGTCAGCTCCACAACGCTTCCTCCGTGCCAGATGAGACAATGTCTGTAGCTTGTGCCCACATAAAAACGGTACGTCTCGTCCTCAAGCTTATCCTGAACGGCCTTAAGCAGCACGGCGCAGTCCTCTGTACTGATCTCGGATGAGCTGTGGTCTATGATTGTACGCTCCTCAAAGGGTACGTCCTCCTCGGAAATCGTAACGATATTGCACCGGATGGCAATGTCGTCGTCCCTCATGGGCACTCCGATGCTGAGAGCCTCGAGCGGCGAACGCCCCGAATAATACTGCTTCGGATCATACCCGAGGACAGCCAGGTTTGCAGTGTCCGATCCCGGCTTCATTCCGTCGGGAATAGTGTGTACCATACCGATCTCGCTCATTTTGCTGAGCCTGTCCAGATTCGGGGTCTCGGCATATTCCAGGGGAGTCTTTCCTCCCAGCTCGTCAATTGGCTCATCCGCCATACCGTCTCCCAAAACCACAAGATATTTCATAATTTTTCCCCTTTCCGGCACATTCACTCGACAGCTTCCATCCTGAGCCTTCGTCCAATCGCCGCATCGGAAATCTTTTTGTGACATTCAGCAAAATCCGCCTCCGACATGACGGATGTGACAATTCCACATTCTTCGGGCACGCCGTCAAGCTGCACCTCAAGGATGTCGTTTCCGAAAACCTCCCGCACCGTGTCAAGAGCCTGCGACTTCACGCGGAAAAAGAATCTGCGTCTCACGCTGTCAATATCGAGAAGCTCGGCTTCCTCCTGATCCCAGAAGCACATTATCACCTTTCCGATATGTCTTGCACAGTCAATCACATCGGATACCACTGCGCTTGCCGTGGGAAGCTTTCCTGCTCCCCTGCCGTAATACATTGAGTCCCCAAGCATATTTCCCCTTACAAACACCGCGTTGAATACGCCGTTTACCATGTGAAGCGGATGCGCGGAGTCGATCAGAAACGGCGATACCATAGCAAGCGTCTTTTCACCGGCCTCCTTGCTGACCGCCAGAAGCTTTATTGACATGTCAAGCTTTTTTGCGTACTCAAAATCCCTTGGGCCGACACCCGTGATACCTTCCGTGTAAATCTTTCTGTAATCCACATTCTTACCCGTCATAAGCGAGGACAGGATCGCAATCTTCCGGCATGCGTCATACCCTTCGACATCAGCTTCAGGGTTTCTCTCCGCGTACCCCTTCTCCTGGGCTTCCTTTAATACCGTGTCATAATCCGCGCCCTCATATTCCATCTTAGATAATATATAGTTTGTAGTGCCGTTTAAAATTCCGGTGATAGCCTGTATTCTCTCCGCTGTCAGCGAATAATTTAATGGACGTATGATGGGGATTCCTCCTCCCACACTGGCCTCAAACAGATAATTGCAGTTATGCGTATGCGCAAGCCTGATAAGCTCCGGACCATGCGCCGCCACAAGCTCTTTGTTGGAGGTACATACGCTCTTTCCGGCTTCCAGCGCTTTTGCGGTGAACTCATACGCCTTTCCTACTCCGCCCATGGTCTCGCATATGATCTTTACCTGATCGTCCGCCAGGATCCGATCAAAGTCATGCACCACCCTGTCCCCGTAAGGGTCGTCGGGAAAGTCCAGAAGATCCAGGATGTAAGTCACTTCAAGCTCCTCACCCGCCTTCTTGTTCACCAGCTCCTTATTTTTCTCGATGACCTCCACGACTCCGCTTCCTACGGTGCCGTAGCCCAAAACCGCAATCTTTATCATTTTCTCCTCTTTCCGCCGCCTGCAGACGGCATTTCCGTTTCCCGCACTGCGCTCCGCGCGGGACTGCCTGACTGTCTTATTCTTTGTCGGGATATTCATGTCCTGACAATCTTATTCCTTGGCCAGGATCTTTACGTGCCTGACTCCGCGCTGCCGCTCCACCTGCTCGATCATTCCCGAAATGTCGCCGGTGTTCTGCAGCACCTGGATGCTAAGGCTCAGAGAGGCGATCCCGTTTATGGGAATACTCTGATGAATGGTGAGGATATTCGCCCTGTAGTCTGCGATGATCTTCAGGACATCCGACAAAAGTCCGGGCTCGTCATCAATCTGAAAACTTATGGTGAGCGTCGTCCCCTGGGAATTGTCGTGAAACTGGAAAATATCATCTTTATACTTATAAAAAGAACTGCGGCTGATGCCGACAGCATCAACCGCTTCCTGAATCGTCATAACCTTTTCCGACTCCAAAAGCCTCTTTGCCTCGACAACCTTCAGCAGCACTTCAGGCACAGCTTTCTGCTTTACCACGAAATACTTCGCTGTCTCTCCCATATGCCATCAACTCCCCGACAGGCACTGTGCCGCGCTCCGGCCTTGCCGGACGTTCTCTTGACGCGGACACATGTATGCCAACGAGGGATATTTTAGCACAAGTTACAAAGAAGCACAAGTCTGTTTTTAATAAATTTAATCTTTAGATTGCTTAATATATATAATCTTCAGATCAGAGGGTACTTATCCGTAAGGGTCTGCACGATGGCTCTCGCTTCGGGCACTTTATCCTCTCCGCCCTTGATAACCATGGCTATTGCCTCCGCGATCCTGTCCATATCCTCCGTATTCATTCCCCTGGAGGTGACGGCGGGAGTTCCGAGGCGGATGCCGCTTGTCACGAAGGGCGACTGGGGATCGTTCGGAATCGTATTCTTGTTGCAGGTAATGTGGGCCGCGTCGAGAAGCTTCTCCGTCGCCTTGCCGGTTAAGTTAAAGTTTGTCAGATCAACCAGCATGAGATGATTGTCCGTTCCTCCCGACACAATCTTTATTCCCCTCTCCTGTAAGCCTTTGCACAGAGCCTGGGCGTTGTCAATGATACTCTTCTGATACTTCTTGAAGTCGTCGCTTAAAGCCTCCTTAAAGCATACGGCCTTTGCCGCGATCACGTGCATCAGAGGACCTCCCTGTATGCCGGGGAAGATTGCCTTGTTGAAATTATACTTCTCGTTTACGGCATTGCTTGAAAGTATCATGCCGCCCCTGGGTCCGCGCAGGGTTTTGTGGGTCGTGGTCGTCGTCACGTCGGCGTAAGGGATTGGGCTTGGATGCAGACCCGCCGCCACAAGTCCGGCGATATGCGCCATATCGACCATGAGCAC
>CANQSE010000194.1 GCA_947626405.1 uncultured Acetatifactor sp.
CAATGCTTATGGAGCGCAGCATATCGATAAGGAGCTTTACTCTCTCCGGCGTATCGCAGATCTGCAGCATCATAAAATGTCTGGATATATCCACGACATCGGCTTTCATAATCTCGCAAAGCTCCATTATCTCCCTGCGGTTATTCTTGTTGTATTTCACCTTTACAAGCATAAGCTCCCGGGAGACGCACTGCTGCTCCGAATATGTATTAACCTTTATTACGTCGAGCTTCTTGTTGAGCTGCTTCTCAATCTGCTCAATAGTGCGCTCGTCGCCGCCGCTCACGATGGTCATGCGGGAGGCGGTCGGGTCGTCTGTCTCTCCCACAGCCAGACTGTCTATGTTAAAGCATCTGCGCGAAAAAAGTCCGGCGACCTTGCACAATACTCCGGAGCGGTTTTCAACCAATACAGAATAAATTCTTCTCATAATTTCCTCCTATTTTCGCCTGAACCCTCGTCACACCAGATCCATTGGATCAATGACACACTCAAGCAGCACAGACTCGTCGTCCTTTAAAAAGGCTCCTATCACCTCGTCGCATTTTTCCATATTTTCCAGCCTAAGAAACGGGATGCCGTAAGCTGAAGAAAGCTTCTCAAGATCGGGACTGCCTGTGAGATCCACTACCGAGTAATGATCCTTGTACGTAAAATGCTGGTACTGACGCACCATACCGAGATAATTGTTTTTTAACACGACAATTTTTACAGGTATATTGTGCTGACGCATTGTGGCAAGCTCCATCATCGACATCTGGAAAGAGCCGTCGCCGCAGACCGCCACGACCTGTCTTCCGGGCACGGCGGTCTTAGCCCCCATGGCCGCAGGAATCGAATATCCCATAGTTCCCATTCCGCCGGACGTAAGAAACCTGCCCTTTTTCACCTTTGCATACGCGCAGGACCATATCTGGTTCTGACCCACATCCGCCACGTACACCGCGTCGTCGTCCATTCTGTCGGTAAGCCTTGATATAAACTCCGCGGGATCAACGTAGTCCGGATTCGGATTGCGCTTTCTTTTCATCGAATCCCTGTATCCGTCAAGCGTATCGATCCATTCTTTGAAATTGCAGGAAAATTCCTCCTTCTCAAAATCACCGAATATATGCTTTGCATCGCCCACCAGAGGGATTGTCGGTCCGGCGTTTTTGCCTATCTCTGCAGGATCCACGTCGATATGGACGAGGACCTTATCTTTGACAATAAGATCCGGCTGGTTGACGGCTCTGTCGGCAACCCTTGCGCCGACCATAATCAGAAGATCGCACTCTGACATGGCCCTGTTTGCATACGCTTCCCCGTTATTTCCAACCATTCCGTAATAATAAGGATGCTGCGTGGGCATCACGCCCTTTCCCATCATAGTCGAGACTACGGGTACGCCGTGTTTTTTTGAAAAAGCCTCAAGCTCGCCCTGCGCGTCGCTTAAAATCACTCCGCCTCCGGCGCAGATCAGCGGCCTCCTGGCCTTTTCAAGCTCCCTTATCACTTTTTTAATCTGCACAGCGTGTCCCTTCACCGTAGGTTTATACGTCCGAAGGGAAACCTCCTCCGGATAATGGAAACGGCTTACGGGAGCGTTCTGAATGTCCACAGGCACGTCGATAAGGACCGGTCCTTTACGTCCGGTATTTGCGATATAAAAAGCCTCCCTGAAAATCCTCGGTATGTCCTCGGCATTTTTTACAAGATAGCTGTATTTGACAAAGGATTCCACGGCTCCCGTGACGTCCGCCTCCTGAAAGACGTCGCTTCCAAGCAGTTCGCTGTTTACCTGTCCCGTAATGCAGACGAGCGGAATACTGTCCGCAAATGCAGTGGCTATGCCGGTTATAACGTTTGTCGCGCCCGGGCCCGACGTGACGGCACAGACTCCCGGCCTTCCGGTCATCCTTGCCGCTCCTGAGGCGGCATGAGCCGCGTTCTGCTCGGTACGCACAAGTACAGTGCTAATCTCAGATTCCAGAATACTGTTGTAAAACGGGCATATTGCCACCCCCGGATAACCGAATACCGTTGTGACTCCCTCCGCCTCCAGACATTTTACAATTACGTCCGCTCCGATCATTTTTTCCTCTTTCCTGCGCACCTTCCGCGCATAATACAATTATAATAAATTTTTTGCCACTTTTACCGCCTCGGCGGCGTCGCGCGAATATCCGTCGGCGCCGATCTCGTCCGCATAGTCCTGTGTAATCACGGCTCCGCCTATCATCACCTTAACATCCAGGCCCTCTTTCCTGATAAGGGCTATAACCTCGCGCATGCGCTGCATTGTAGTGGTCATAAGGGCAGACAGCGCTACAATCCTTGCGTTGTTTTCCTTTGCCGCGCGTACTATATCGGCGGCAGGCACATCCTTTCCAAGGTCAATTACGTGAAATCCGTAATTTTTAAGCATAAGAGCCACCAGATTTTTCCCGATGTCATGTATATCCCCCTCCACAGTGGCTATGACGATAACAGGCATATCTCCCTTTGCGCCGTCTACCGTAAGCAGCGGCTCCAGCACCTGTATTGAGTTTTTCATGGCCTCGGCGCTCGCTATTAACTGCGGAAGGAAATATTTTCCGCTTTCATACAGCTCTCCGACACGATTTATTGCCGGCATAAGCACGTTGTTTAAAATCTCCCTTGGATCCTCTCCGGCGTCCAGGGCATTTCTTGTGATGGCGGCAATCCCGTTTCTGTTTCCCTTAAGTACGGCATTTTCCAGGGCATCCGCGCTTACATTCCCCGAGACGTCCGCAGCTGCCTTTTTTTCCGCCTGAGTCGGCTCCTCTTTTTGTTTCTTTTTTTCCGCTATGGCGCTCACGCTCTCAATATAGCGTATATCCGAATCTTCCTTTGCCAGGAGAAGATCTGTCGCCAGCGCACAGCACATAAGAAGTTCCTGAGAAGGGTTCGCAATTGCCATTGTAAGCCCCTCTCTTATTGCAATAGCGAGAAACGCAGCGTTTACAAAGCTTCTCTCGGGCAGGCCGAAGGAAATATTTGAAAGGCCGCAGATGGTGGCAAGCCCTCTCTCCCTGCAGTAACGGATCGTCTCCAGGGTCTCCAGCGCCGCGTTTTTGTTTGCCCCAACCGTGGCGACAAGCCCGTCCACAACCACGTCGTCAGTCGTCAGGCCGCACTGGAACGCACGCTCCATAACCGTCTCGATGATTTGTCTCTTTTCCTCCGGATTTTTAGGCAGTCCTCTGTCGGACAGCGGCAGGAGGATAAACATTGCGCCGTATTTTTTTGCCATCGGCAGCAGCTTTTCAGCCTTCCCCGTCTCAAGTGAAACTGAGTTTATAAGCGCCCGCCCCGGATAATGGCGAAGCGCCGCTTCAAGCACATCCACATGGCTTGAGTCAATCGACAGCGGCAGGCTTGTCACGCCGCTTATCTCCTCGATTGCCTGCAGCATTCTCTCTTTTTCGTCGATGCCGCTCATTCCCATGTTCACGTCGAGCACCTGGGCGCCATTCTGCTCCTGCTCCTCCGCAAAGCGCACCGCCATATCCATTACGCCTTCCTTAAGCTGAGCCTGCAGAAGCTTTTTCCCCGTGGGATTTATACGCTCTCCAACGACGATAAATTTCCCGTCCATTCCGAAGCTCAAAGTCTTACGCTCAGACGCAAGCACACGAACTCCGCTGCGCCGTCTGTCCGGATGATGCGCAATCTCTCTGCCGAATGTCCGGCGTAAACCGTCTATAAACTCCGGCGTCGTTCCGCAGCATCCGCCAAGTATGACTGCTCCCGCCTCCACGAGCTGTTCCATCTCCTGCACAAACTCCCGGGCGTCCATATTATAGCAGGTTCTTCCCTGCTCATCAAGACAGGGAAGTCCGGCGTTAGGTTTCGCTATGATCGGAACGTTCATGGTAGCTTTCGTCATATCCTCGACGATCTGACGCATA
>CANQSE010000195.1 GCA_947626405.1 uncultured Acetatifactor sp.
GAATGGCGGCGGGCATAAGTGTGGATATCATTTTCCGCAGACGCGTTTCAGACGGACAGGATCATATCCATGAAATCTGCGAACACGAACACTGTCATTGCGAAAAGGGCGTCTTTAGTTCCGCCGTAAGGCATACGCTGCAGATTACGTTTTTTATTCTGGCGGTGACATTTGCGCTTAACACTGTTTTGCATTATGTAGGTGAAAAGGCCCTGGAGAGCCTTATACTGAATCATACGATCCTTGGTCCTGTGGTGGCAGGTCTTGTGGGGCTTATACCTAACTGCGCCGGATCCGTGGTAATCACTCAGTTGTTTTTACAGGAAACGATAGGAACGGGCGCTGCAATGGCGGGGCTTTTGACGGGGTCGGGCGTGGGACTGCTCGTGCTGTTTCGTGTTCGGCGCAATACAAAGAAAAACCTGGAGATACTTGGCCTTTTGTATGGCATCGGAGTATTGACGGGAATAGTGGTAGGGATGTTATGACAAAACGGAGACAGGAAAGATGAAGAAAAAGGACACGGAAAACGTTTCACATGAAGTACCGGAGGACATACAGTTCCCCCAGGGCATCAAATGGACAAAACAGAGGAAAAATGTCTACAGAGTATTATGGGATTCCTCCGAGCCGCTCAGCGCAGTACAGATTTTCCGACTTGTTATGAGCCGCACACAGGGCGGGGATTATGCGCTCTCGACAGTTTACAGGATTCTCGCGGCTTTTGATGCTGTCGGCCTTACTGAGAAGACGACGCTTATGGAGGACGGGACGGCGGTTTACGCCCTGAAACGGGGAGAGCACACGCATTACGCGGTCTGCCTGGGGTGCCACAGGAGGATACCGCTTAGCAGATGTCCATTCGCAGATATGTCTATTGGAAATGACTGCGAAGGCTTTGTAGTAACCGGACACAAGCTGGAGGTGTATGGTTATTGCAGCGAATGTAACAAGGATAAAAAAGAAAGAGATAGCCTATAGTAATGAATGGAAATTTATGATATGATGACTAAAGGAACACAGAGGGGGCAGGAATCGCAAAACAGTCAGTGAGCATTGTCTGAGAGGAGAAAATGCTGTGGAAAAGTGTGATGTGTTAGTAGTTGACGATGACGATTTTAATTTAAAAGTTGCCGCCGATATTCTGCAGGACGAATTTACCACATGTACCGCGCAGTCGGGAGAGATGGCGATAGAGTGTCTTCAAAGCGTTTTGCCGAGACTGATACTTCTGGATTTACATATGCCGGGCATGGACGGCCGCGAGACAATGAAAAAAATACGGGAAAATCAGGAATGGAAGAAGATTCCCATTATTTTTCTTACTGCGGATTCCAAGCCGGAGACGGAGAAGGAATGTCTTGTGCTGGGGGCTGCCGATTTCATTACCAAGCCCTTTGTGCCAATGGTGATGCAGAGCCGGATCAGGAGGATCATGGAGCTTGCCGAGCTGCAGAATGATCTCGAGGGCAGGCTGGAGGAGAAGACTAAGCTGGTTGAAAAGGTATCGCTCAACGCCATCATGGTCATAGCAAACACTATTGACGCCAAGGACGCCTACACGTCGGGACATTCCCATCGCGTCGCAAAGTGTTCGGAAGCCATAGCAAGGGAGCTTGGATGGTGCGAGGAGGATATCCAGAACCTGCACTCCATAGCGCTTCTGCATGACATCGGCAAAATTGGAGTCCCTGACGCTATTCTCAACAAACCTTCCAGGCTCAGGGACGAGGAATTTGAGATTATAAAAAGGCATCCCGTGATTGGAAACGACATTCTGAAGGATATACATATTATTAAGAATGTTGCCGAGGGCGCCCTGTACCATCATGAAAGATATGACGGAAAAGGCTATCCTTTCGGGATTTCCGGCGAAGACATTCCCTTCTGCGCAAGGATCATAGGGATTGCGGACGCCTACGACGCCATGACCTCAAACAGGGTATACCGCCGCGGGATGGATATGATCAGGGTGATTGAAGAATTTAAAAAAGGACGCGGGAGCCAGTTTGATCCCGAGCTCACCGATCTGTTTCTTGGGATGCTTGAGGACAAGATGGATTCGATGGAAGACGGAGGCTTTGCCATCTGGGGAGGAGATTTTAAGGACGAGACGGCAAGACTCGACACAGTGCTTCCTGAGTCGGCGGTTGATGCCCGCGTACAGGATGAAATTGACGTGCTTACCGGTCTTGACAGCAGAAGGACGGCGGAGGAAAAGATACAGCGACTGATTTCGGACGGTCATTTTGGCTCTTTGCTTGTGATTGACATTGACGATTTCCACCGGATAAACGACGAGTACGGCCATATTGCGGGAGACAGGGCTCTGCAGTTTTTTGGAGAGACAATGAGGGTGAGCACCAGGACTCAGGATGTGCTGTGCAGACTCGGCGGCGACGAATTTTTTGTCTTTCTCACTGATGTAACGGATCGAAGCGAGACGGAAAAGAAGGCCGTAAATCTTAAAGAAACGCTTGCCGAGGGATTGAAAAAGCTTAACATGGGGAAGGATATTTCCGTGTCAATAGGCATTTCGGTCTATCCGGACGACGGAAAGGTATTTGAAGCTCTCTACGCATGCGCCGACAAGGCTCTTTATTATGTGAAGCGCAACGGTAAAAACAGGATATCTTTTTACAGCGGATTCAAGAACGCGGATGTAAATCAAAATACCGGAACGGATCTGGATCACATCCGCAGCGTTATAGAGGGCACAGGGGAGCCGATCCACGGAGCGTTCAAGGTTGATTATGCGGATTTCCCCAATATCTATAATTATATTACCAGAGGTATACTGCGCAACAAACAGCAGGTCCAGACACTTTTGTTCACCTTGAACATACAGGGGGACGGCGGAAAAGCAAGTGCGGAGGAAGCAATGAAAACGCTTGAGCTGTCGGTGGCTTCATCTCTGCGCATGGTGGACGTGGGCACAAGATACAGCTCCATTCAGTATATTGTGATACTTATCGACTCCAACCTTGAGAACGGAAGAATGGTGGCGGAGCGTGTCATTAAACAGTTTTACAAGATGTACGGCGGCAGCGGCGTGGCGGTGACGTATGATATTCAGACCATGCAGCCCAGACAGAGTATTGAAAATTAAATTAAAATCCCCTTAATATGCAATGACAGCGTGTTAAGGGGAAGCCTGGAAAGTCATCAGAATGAGTGATTTTCCAAGGGATAACGGAGGAGAAAATATGGCACTTAAATCAAAAAGGCTGGCTTCACTTATGCTTACTTTAAGCGTCTGTCTTTCGGGCTGCGGAATAAACCCGTCCAGTCCGGCATCGGACGGGACGGACATACAGCAGGGTGCCCAGGGGGAGAATGTGAATCCGTCTGCCGAAGGAAATGAAAGCAGGGGTACATATGTACTTGAAGAATTAAATTTTCCTGATCCTGAACTGGGACTTGCTGCACTCCAGAAGGGGGAAGTGACATGTATGCCCTCGCCTTTTCAGTTGACGCAGGACGGTTATTTTTACCGACAAGTGACCATAGTGGATCAGGAGAGCGGTACGCAGCAGGGACATTATATTCAGATGCTGGATGTTTCCGATGATGAAAACTTGACATTTACGATCAAAGAAATTCCTGCTGTGTACAGCGGGGAGGACGGCGAATATTCGTTAGAGGATGTCTATTTATATCAGGGTGCTCCGGCATTTTTCCAGGCGTCTGACGGTGACGAGGTGAGCTGTCTGGCAGGATGCAATGAAAACGGAGATGTAGAGGAAATATCAGGAGAGCTTCCCGAGGCTATTCAGTCATACGGGGAATTCTATACTAGTACATAATAAATTTAATAACTAGTCAAATTTGTGTATTTGTGTTATACTGATATTACAATAGAAAAGGGGGT
>CANQSE010000196.1 GCA_947626405.1 uncultured Acetatifactor sp.
GCACAGAGCCAGACCAATCCCGGTATTGCCCGAGGTGGGCTCGATAATCGTCATACCGGGTTTCAGTTTACCGCTCTTTTCCGCGTCCTCTATCATATGCAGCGCGATCCTGTCCTTGATGCTTCCCCCGGGATTTAAAAATTCCGCCTTTGCAAACAGATTAAATCCCGTTGCCGACTCCAGACTAAGGAGCGGCGTATTGCCAATCAGCTCCAATACGTTAGTGTAATACATGATTATACATCCTCTTTTCTTTATCCGCTTTTTGCGACTTTATTTCTTATCTTCCCTTTTCGTACCAGCCGAAGCAGTCTCTGTTCTTCCCAGCCAGTCTCCACATAAGTTCCGCCGCAATATACATTACAGTCAAAGGCGGGAACCGGGGTTCTCCACACTTAAAGACCTGCAGTCAATTTCCATGCCTGCACTACATTAAAAAATGCAGCGGTACTTGCTCATCTGCCCCTTTATAAAGCTCTCCCTCGGCCCCATATAGCTCTCCTTAAGCCTCGTTTCCTTCGGATACAGCGCGATTTTTTCAAGCACTATCGCAGGGCTCGCAGCATAAAATCTCAGCTCGTTTAATCCCTTCTGACAGGTGACAATGCCGTCGGTAATCTTGACGTGATCAGTCGCCTCACGACTCCATTGCGCGCTTAAAAAGAACTGCTTTTCGGGCTCAATAACGGTGTTCACCATTTGCAATTCGCCGTTTACGGCAAAGCAAATATACTGCTCCCGCTCGTAGACCACCGGCGTGGAGGCTTCGAGCCAGAATCTTATATTATACTCTCCGTCCTGTGCCGCCTCAAAGCGGTAAACAACATACGGCTTCTCGTCGAGCCGCATAAAATCGGTCGTCACGGGGAACGCCTTTATCGCGCTGCCTTCGCGGGTGCAGGGCTCAAGCCGTCTGAAACCGCCGTCGGGGGTGTCGCTCCTCTCCTGATAATTCACTGCTTTCATGCAGATATACCCATCGCTCTCGACAAAAACGTCTTCGGAGATATCCTCGCGGTTCTCGGCTTCAACGAAAATCTTCGCCGTTGCGTTGAAATCCGCTCCGCAGACCGTAAAGCTGCCTGACTGCCTGCCGTTTAGCTTATTTCGGTCGATGTAAAGGGTTATCCTCTCGCAGAGCGCAGCTTCTCCGCTCGTTTTTGAGAACGACAGCCAGTCACACTCCGTCGAAATTTCAAATTTCATTGGCGAAACTCCCGCGCAGGTGATGTCAAAGTCGATGCTGTTGACGTCGGGGCGCAGCGCGTCGTCCCAGACAAGCCGCCTGTCGAAGGTCGAAAGCCCGGTGACATAGCGCTCGTCGTCGGTCTTCGAGATTATCATTCGCTTTGTGTTCGCGGGATGGACGTAGCGCATTATCGGGTATTGATTGTTAGCGTCGTCCCAGGTCGTGAAGCCGACATGCTCCGACGCTCCAAAGCCGAAGTACCGCCCGCCGTCGATTTTGTGATACTCCTCGGTCAGGGCGTAATCCCGCGAGATACATTCTCGTATCATATCCGCCGCGGTGTTGGCGGTCAGCCTGTTTTGAGAGGCGTAGAGCCGATTTTTAGCCGCAAGCACCCACATTTTTATGAGATTTGCGGTCCCACAGACAGGGTAATAAACAAGCTCCCAGAATACTCCGAGATGATTCTCGGGGCATTTTTCTTTAAGCTCATCGCAGATATTCAAAAGCCTTTCGCAGGTTGAAAAAGCCTCGTCAGCCTCCCCAAAATTGACAGGGTGATATGTAAACTCGTTTATTTTTTCATGCTTTCTTCTCGATAAAAGTGAAGTATAGCCTATTATCGCCTCAAATATTTTCCCGCGATCATCTTCGCCGAAAACGTTCGCAAAGCTTCTATTTATCCACATCTTTGTATATACGTCGGTCGTTTTGAGATCCTTGCCCCACTTTTCAATATCATAGGCGAGATCCAAAAAGTAGGACAACCCAAGCTCCTGCGTGCCGATGTCGCCGACGTTTGTGACCCAAATCTCACGCACGCCGTATTCGTAAGCCATCGTCATCTGCTCCCAGACCTTCGGCAGGTAGGTCGAGCCTATCCACTGGTAGGAGTGCGGTCCGCCGTGCATATCCATATGGTAATACATTCCGTAGCCGCCTCTGTGCGAGCGCATTTTTTCAGATGGCAGGGTGCGTGTCGAACCGTGGTTGTTGTCCGAGAGCATAAGCGTAACGCCGTCAAGCTCGGGGTCACCCATAAGTCCGTCAATTCCCTTGCCGCCGTAGAAAAATTCCTCGACCTCTGTAAACAGCACCATCTGCCTCGGGACTTTTTCGAGATCCGGGTTGACAGTCTCGCGGATAAGAGCGTTCTGCGTTTTCAGGACGTTTCGCAACAGATCGATGTTGTCCTTAAGCGTCGCGTCTTTGCCCAGAATTGCGGTGTCATTCTCGCCGCGCATACCCATCGTAATAACGTTTTCAAACCCTGCGTTGCGTTTAAGCCCGTCGCGCCAGAATTCGGTTATCCCGTCGGGATTTGAAACAAAGCTCCACGCGTCGCCGTATTTCGAGCCATTTCCGCGCACTTTGCCGTATTCGTTCCCGCTCCTGCAGCATGGCTCGTGGTGAGAAGTAGACATCACAACGCCCATATCGTCGGCAAGCTGCGCACTTAAAAGCCCCGGGCCGTCCAAAGAAAAATCGCTCGCCCACATCGCCGGCCAGAGGTAGTTCCCCTTGAGCCTTAAAAGCAGCTCGAACACCCGCTCATAGCACTTCGCGTTGATACCGCCGAAGTGAGCGTTCGCCCAGGTGCCGAACGCCGGCCACTCGTCATTGATGAAAAATCCTCTGTATTTTACCGAAGGCTCCTTCGATACGCAGTCGATATTATCTAAAATAACCTCCGTCCGCTTTTCGGGAGGAATATTGCACCAATTTACGAACGGCGAAACGCCCAGAATCTCCGAAAGATAATAAAGCCCATAGACAGCTCCTCTGCGGTCACTGCCGACGATGATTATCGCAGTTTCAACGCCGTCAAGCGGGCGTGATACCATTGTCATGGAATAAACTTCCCACTTGTCTTTTATCGGCGCAATGTCGATTTTCCCGTGCCCGCTCAAATCAAGGATCAGCTTATCCTCAACCGTGCCGAAAATGACTGCTGTTTCAGCCGTATCTCCCGATTTCATCTCCGAAACGCTGCCGCCGAAAATGAGTTCAAAGTCGTGCATAACGTTTTTTGCGGCGATAACAGCCGCTTTAGGGGTATCGTTGCCATGTAAAAATTTTGTGTTTTTGTCAAGCTTTATTGTCATAATTCTGCTCCTTTCGGCAGTATCACTATTCTGTCTCAGGCTTCGGTGTCAAGCGTCGGCATTGAAGCTCCTTCCGTCATTGATTTTATGTTAATCGTTTTTCATATTTCCTCCGAAGGAAGTCTCCTCAATAACAAGCGCCAGCGGAACCGCAGCCCACTCCCCGTCCTCGCTGATTCCGCATAAGACGCCGAGTATGTGCCCACTGTCGTCAAATATTCCTCCGCCTGACATCCCCGGCTTTCCGTCCGCTTTTGCCCATATCATATACTGTCCGTAATTCTCCATAAAAACCCAGGTGCCAAGCAATACTCCATCATATGCTTCCCCTGCGACGGTATCGGCGCCTCCCATTACAATACAGGAATCCCCCGCCCTTATACTCTCAAATATTTTTTCGTCCAGATTGACGGTTCTGTACCCTGCGAGCTGTTCTGCGCTTCTCCCCTCAAGCGGCACCCTGACGACAGCCAGATCCGCAAGATCCGACAGCGTGTACTCATCCGTTTCAGTCTCCCACCCATCAAAAAACGTGACCGTTAT
>CANQSE010000197.1 GCA_947626405.1 uncultured Acetatifactor sp.
CACCGTGGAGCATCTCTCAAAAACCGTAAACGGAGAAAAAGTCCTGGACGACATCTCATTTGTCGTCGGGCATGACGACAAGATAGCCTTTGTTGGCGGCCAGGAGCTGGCGAAGACTACCTTCTTTAAAATTCTCATGGGCGAGCTTGAGCCAGACGAGGGCACCTATAAGTGGGGCGTCACCACCTCACAGGCATATTTCCCCAAGGACAGCACGGAGGAGTTTGACAACGATCTGACAATTACCGACTGGCTCACAGGCTACTCTCCGGTAAAGGACGTTACTTACGTCAGGGGCTTCCTGGGACGGATGCTCTTTGCCGGCGAGGACGGCGTCAAAAAAGTCAAGGTGCTTTCAGGAGGAGAAAAGGTGCGCTGTCTGCTTTCCAAGATGATGATAAGCGGCGCAAACTGTCTCGTACTCGACGAGCCGACTAACCATCTTGATATGGAAGCAATCACTGCTTTAAACAACGGACTGATCAAATTCCCGGGGGTTGCGCTTTTCTCCTGCCATGACCATCAGTTTGTGGAAACCACGGCAAACAGGATCATCGAGTTTCTGCCCGGCGGCGGAATGATCGACAAGGTCACAACCTACGACGAATATCTTGCAAACGACGAAATGGCGAGAAAACGCACTGTATTTACAGCCAGTAAGGAAGACGACGAAGATTGAGAAAGGCGGTGCAGGGAATAATGTCAGACGTCGGAAATTCCTCAATGCTCCCCATAGATCTGCATGTACATTCAAACTGTTCCGACGGCACGCTGTCCCCATCAGAGCTGGTGGAGCATGCAATGGAGCTCGGTCTTGCGGCTTTTGCCCTGACGGATCACGATTGCATCGACGGAATTTCAGAAGCCGTTTCCCATGCGGAAAAGCTTAAGGCTTACGGCTCGGCTCTACCTGTGCCTGAGGTCATTCCAGGCATAGAGCTTTCCACGGAATACCACGGTATGGACGTTCATCTGGTGGGACTTTATATCGACTACAAAGACAGGGAATTTATCGACTCGCTTAAGCATTTCGTCGATTCCCGCACTGAGCGCAACAGGAAAATATGCTCCTTGCTAAACAAGGCGGGAATCCCCATAAAATATGAAGATCTGCTTGAGGCTTATCCCGACTCTGTGATCACGCGGGCGCACTACGCAAGTTATCTGTTTGAAAAGGGCTTCGTCAAGCATCGGCAGGAAGCGTTTGATCGCTATGTCGGCAACAATGCGCCGTGCTATGTGCCAAGGGAAAAAATCACTCCGTCCCAGGCCATAAGTCTGATACTTAAAGCAAAGGGCGCACCCGTTCTGGCGCACCCTGTTCTTTACCATATGAGCGATAATGAGCTTGATCTTCTGACGGGACAGTTAAAGGAAGACGGGCTGATGGGCATAGAAGCCATCTACAGCACATATTCTGTATCTGACCAGCGGCGTATGCGTAAGCTCGCGGCAAAATACAAGCTCCTTTTAAGCGGCGGGAGCGATTTCCACGGCGCAAACAAGCCAAATCTGGAAATGGGCACCGGCTATGGCAATCTTTTCATTCCTCAGGAGCTGCTCTTTAAGATAAAAGAAAGTCTAGCACCCTGACAGGTGTTTCGGCCAGAGCGTCGGCGCCGCTTTCCTTAAGCTCCGCCTCGTCCCTGAATCCCCACAGGGCGCCGACGGTAAACACACCGGCGTTTTTCCCCGTTTTCATATCGGTTGCGGTATCGCCAAGGTACAGCGCGTCCCGCGTATCCAATCCCATTCTGTCAAGTATCATGAACACGCCCTGGGGACTCGGTTTTAATTCCACCGATCCGTTCTGACCGAGTATGATTCCGAAGCAGTCTTTTCCGAAAAGCGTTTCCGTAACTTTTACGGCTTCCTCATGAGGTTTGTTTGACAGAACCGCCATT
Source organism: uncultured Acetatifactor sp. (assembly GCA_947626405.1). GTDB lineage: Bacteria > Bacillota > Clostridia > Lachnospirales > Lachnospiraceae > Acetatifactor. The sequence continues at coordinate 1,905 of CANQSE010000197.1, forward strand.
TTTACGTTCCTGTTCCTAAGCCCCTGAATCAGCTCGCATATCCCTTCGCAGGGCTTCACTCCGTACATATAGTTTTCTGATAAAAATTTTCTGTACAGCGCATAAGCCTTTTCAAAGTGCTCCTGCCTGCTGTCTCCGCCCGCAATCAGAGCCCTGCGGACCAGATTTTCCGCTCCGTCCCCCGCAAAATATTTGTAGCTGTCTACTGTAAACGGTCCAATGCCAAATTCCTTAACCGCCAGATCGCAGCAGTATTTTATACTGTCAACAGAATCGGACAATGTTCCGTCCAAATCAAAGATCACGACCTTTTTCATGATTTGAGCCACTCCTTTATCTCGCGGTAGAGCCTTCCCACCGGAAGACCTACAACATTGTTGTAGTCTCCGTTTATGCTCCGTATATATCTTGCAAATATTCCCTGTATGCCGTAGGCTCCCGCTTTGTCAAGCGGCTCCCCCGTATCGGCGTAATCTCTTATCTCCTGTCCGCTCAGCTTGTAAAATGTAACCTTCGTGACCTCATGAAACGTCCTGCGGCGCACCTTTGTGGGAGTCTCTCCCTCCTGCGGGCGATAAAGAACGGTAACACCCGTGTACACATAGTGTGATTTCCCCGACAGTTTTTTAAGCATTTTGACCGCTGTCTTTTTGTTACCGGGCTTTCCTAATATCATGCCCTTTCTTGCGACCACGGTATCCGCTCCGATAACGAGCACGCCCTCTCCTCCAGGCAGTCTTTCAAGCACCGCCTCCGCTTTCTGCCTTGAGAGCTCCTCAACCAGCTTTTCCGGCGCACTGTGTTTCGTTTTTTCCTCCGTATCGCTCGCCATGACCTCAAAGTCAAGACCGATCTGCTCCAGCAGCTCTCTCCTTCGCGGGGAGGCGGATGCCAATATAACACGCATATTTTTTTCTCCTGATGTCTTTATATTATGTCTTGTGTTGTCGCCTGTACTGCACTCAGGCATAAATGATGCTTACATGCCTAGATGTCTGCACATTATAACTTGTGTTGTCGCCTGTATTGCACTCAGGCATAAATGATGCTTACATGCCTCGGATGTCTACATATTATGATGCGTCTGAGGGATAAAGGTTCTCTGCACGGTTTCATTTACCCTGTGAAGCGTCTCGGCAGCCTGCGCGGCCTCCCGGCTGAAAGCCTCCTGTACCTGAAATCTCTGTTTTCCCCTGCGGTCAACCTTCTCGTACGTCCCGTCCTCGCGCAGAATGGACGCTTTTACATTATCCTTCAAAAGGCTGTCAAGTATATGAATAATGCGCTCCTTAAGCTCCGGCTTGTCAATGGGAAAAAGTATCTCAACCCTCCGCTCCAGGTTCCTCGGCATCCAGTCTGAGCTTCCGCAGTATATTTCGCAGTGCTCGTCGTTCTCAAAATAGAATATCCTGCTGTGCTCCAGGAAATTTCCCACTATTGATCTCACGGTAATGTTTTCGCTGACGCCCTTCACACCGACCTTCAGACAGCATACTCCGCGGACTATAAGGTCAATTTTTACACCAGCCGCGCTTGCCCTGTACAGCGCTGCAATCACGTCCCTGTCACAGAGCGAGTTCATTTTCGCTATGATGCGCGCAGGGCGCCCCTCCAGAGCGTAGCTTCTCTCGCGGTCGATCAGATAGAGGAATTTTTCCTTAAGCCACAGCGGCGCAAGAGAGAGCCTGTTCCATACCAGGGGTTCGGAATATCCTGATAGCATGTTAAATACCGCCGTCGCGTCCTCCCCCACGTCCTCGGAGCACGTCATCAGCCCGATGTCCGTATAAAGCGTTGCCGTCGCGTCGTTATAATTTCCCGTTCCAAGGTGTACATAACGGCGTATGCCGTCTTCCTCCCGCCGCACGACAAGCGTAATCTTGCAGTGCGTCTTAAGACCCACCAGACCGTATATTACGTGACATCCC
>CANQSE010000198.1 GCA_947626405.1 uncultured Acetatifactor sp.
GCCACAATGAGATTCTTAACCGATTGGGGGATTCAATGCTCCCAGCTCATAGACTGGGAGACGGGAGAGAGCCACTTTGAGGGGGAAATGTTTTTAAAAATTCTGGAATTGTCAAAAAAGTACGGATATTACGGCGATCATACACATGCTGAACCGGAGATACCGCCACTGGGAAAAGGCGGAAGTCTTTTATTGTATGCAGGAATAGATTTCGAGACCATACAGGAACTGCAGGAGAGGTACGGGGAGGATTATTGTTATATCGGCATACCGACAAATGGGGGCATCGGAAATTATGTAAGCTGTGAGGGAGTCCTTGTTGTAAACGGCAATCTGACTGACACTGACGCTGCAAAAGCCTTTTTCAAGTGTATGTTATGTGACGAGCTGCAGTATCCCGCCAAAGGTACAATGTATAATTGCGGAGCTTCAATTCTCAAGGTGGAGGTTTCTTCGGAGGATATCAGGCCGCATCTGAACTACCGTGATGAGACTGTGTACTCCTGGAGAGGAACCGACCTGATCTCGACGGAAATCGGGATGATCTCGCTGGAAAAATACAGTAAGCTCCTGGAAAGCTGTGTGCCTGCGCCGGAAATACCGGAAAGACTACTGGAGATTATATATGAAGAAGACGAGGCGTACTTCTCAGGCGACAGAAGCGCGGAGGATACGGCCCGCATCATCGATAATCGCGTGCAGACATATCTGGACGAGACGTTTTTGCCGGAATAAATATTTCTTAAGATATTCCCAGTGGTTTTTTTGGCGTAATTGTGATAAAATGCAAAATAGCAGTTCCCTGTGAGCGGCGACTGCTATTTTTCGTGTATAAAAACTGTGAGGGAGTAAATAATGAATCGACTGAAAATAGCTGTTTTTTTTGGAGGATGTTCTTCTGAGTACAGTGTTTCCCTTGAATCGGCTTATTCCGTGATATCCAGTCTGGACAGGGAAAAGTACGTACCGGTTCCGGTCGGGATCACACAGCAGGGAAAATGGTACTATTTTGGCGGCGATACGGATAAAATCAAAAAGGACTGCTGGCAGCAGGATGAGTCGTGTGTGCCTGCCCTGCTCTCACCGGAGAGAGGCGTGCAAAGACTTCTTCTTCTGAAGGACAGCGGCGTTGAAGAAATTGAGATTGATGCCGCTTTTCCCGTGATGCACGGCAGAAACGGCGAGGACGGGACAATACAGGGACTGATACGGCTGGCAGGGATCCCTCTGGTTGGCTGCGGTGTGCTGGCTTCGGCTTTGTGTATGGACAAAGACAGGGCGCATAAGCTTGCCGGACTGGCGGGGATACGCGTTCCAAAGGCTATGGCGTTTGGCAGAGTGTACAATGTACAGAATGTTCTGGATTTTGCGGAAAGCACGGGCTATCCTTTGTTTGTCAAGCCCGTTAAGGCGGGGTCTTCATACGGAATTACGAAAGCGACGGATAAGGAAAGTCTTCTGGATGCCATCATTCTTGCATTTCGATATGACAATGAGGTTATAATCGAGGAAGCCATTCCGGGATTTGAGGTGGGATGCGCCGTCCTGGGAAATTATACTCTCATAACCGGCGAGGTGGATGAGATTGAATTGTCGGGCGGGTTTTTTGACTATACGGAAAAGTATACGCTGAAAACATCTGCAATACACGTGCCCGCCAGGATAGATCGGGAGACGTCAGACAGAATCAGGGAAACGGCGAAGGTTTTGTATCGCACCCTGGGGTGCAGCGGTTTTGCCCGGGTTGATATGTTCCTGACGCCTGAAGGGGATATCGTGTTCAACGAGATCAATACAATTCCCGGATTTACGGAGCACAGCCGTTATCCTGGCATGATGAAAGCGGCGGGAATACCGTTTTCGGAGATACTTGACAGAGTGATCGGACTGGCGTTGGAAGAAAAGTCGGACGATGAAGACGGATGGGCGACGAAAACGGACGAATGATGAAAACGGATGATTAATGAAAACCGACGGGCGTTGAAAACCGACGGCCGGTCGATAACCGGAGGAGTGTGGATGGAGACCAGAAAAAATTACGGCGGATTAGATATATTCAGGATCATTGCGGCATTTCTGGTGGTGGCGATACATACCTCCCCGCTGGAATCCTTTAACGGCACGGCGGATTTTTTCCTCACAAGGGAGCTTGCGCGTCTGGCAGTGCCTTTTTTCTTTATGGTGACGGGGTACTTTGTGCTCTCCGACAGGCTTTGGGGGGAGGAGAAGACTTTTGGCCCTGTATGGCGGTACCTCGGCAGGATGTGCATGATCTATCTGGCGGCGGTGCTTCTGTATCTGCCAATCGGCATCTATGCGGGGCATTACAGCGGCCTTACGGTGGCGGGCGCACTTAAGATGCTGCTTTTTGACGGGACATTTTATCATCTGTGGTATTTTCCGGCGCTCATAATCGGAATTTTGGTGGTGTGTCTTATCGGAAGGTACTGCAGCCTTAAGGTCAGCCTTGCGATATCCGCGGTTCTGTATGTGATCGGTCTGTTTGGGGACAGCTATTATGGGCTTATAAAAAATGTTCCGGGAATTTTTCAGGTTTATGAGTTTGGCTTCCTGCTTTTTTCATATACCAGAAACGGTCTTTTTATGGCGCCGCTGTTTCTTGTGATGGGCGCGTGGCAGAAACGCGATCAAAAGGAGATTACCCTCTGGAAAAACGGAGTTGGTTTTGGAGTTTCGTTTGCATTTATGACGGCGGAAGGGCTTATTCTGAGATATTTTGAGCTTCAGAGGCATGACAGTATGTATTTTCTGCTTCCTGTATGTATGTTTTTTCTGTACAGGATGCTTCTTTGCTGGAACAGGAAGTCGGTTCCGGCGCTTCGCAGGATCTCGGCGTGGATTTACATCCTGCATCCCGGTATGATTGTGGCGGTTCGGGGCGTCTCCAAGCTTCTGAGGGCACGCGTGCCGTTTTTGCCGGAGAGCAACAGCCTTTTGTATTATCTGGAGGTCTGCCTGTCGTCTGCCGTTGCGTCCGTTCTGGTCGTGGTCGTAATTACACGCATCCGCGAAAAGAAATTTGACAGGGATCGCGCGTGGATTGAGCTGGATCGGTCCGCACTCGAACACAATGTAAGGGCGCTGCAGGGGCTGCTCCCCGATAAATGCCGTCTGATGCCCGCGGTGAAGGCGGAGGGCTACGGTCACGGGGCCGTATTGATTTCACGCGAACTGAACAGACTGGGAGTGAGGGCTTTCTGTGTGGCTTGCGCTTCTGAGGGTGTGGAGCTGAGAAAAGCGGGCGTAAAGGGAGAGATTTTGATTCTTGGTTACACGCATCCAAAGCAGTTTGGACTGCTTCGCCGTTACAGGCTGATACAGTCCGTTGTGGATTTATCCTATGCGGAGGAGCTGAAAAAATACGGGAAAAAGCTGCATGTGCATGTAGCGGTTGACACAGGCATGCACAGGATTGGAATAGACAGCGGCGATACGGACGGAATCTGCGGAATTTTCATGGCGAAAAATCTGAAGGTTGACGGAATGTTTACGCATCTCTGCGTATCGGACAGCGATGAGGAAAAAAAGATCGCTTTTACAAGGGCACAGGGAGAAGCTTTATTCCGCCTTGCGCAGCAGCTAAAGGAGCGGGGGATAGAATGTCCGAGTCTTCACATGGCGGCCAGCAGCGGCGTATTGAATTATCCGGAGTTTGCCTGTGACTACGCAAGGGTTGGCATCGCTCTCTATGGAGTCCGCAGCTTAAGGGGAGACAGAGATACGTCGGGAGTTGTGTTGAAGCCGGTGCTTTCACTCAAGGCGCGGGTGGCTTCCGTGAGGGACCTTGA
>CANQSE010000199.1 GCA_947626405.1 uncultured Acetatifactor sp.
GTTTTCCGCTCTATGCCTGCGCGAAGGAAATTGTAAAAGCGTACAAACCGTACCTCGACGAACTCGATCTGACCTACACACAGTATATCACTATGATGGTGATGTGGGAGCATAAGGAGCTGCGGGTGAAGGAGGTCGGCAAATACCTGTATCTTGATTCCAGTACGCTTACTCCTTTGCTTAAGAGGTTGGAGGAAAAGGGATATGTGGCACGGCGCCGCTCGACAGAAGATGAGCGCGACCTGATAGTTTCCATAACCGATGCAGGAACTGCCCTGCGCGAAAAGGCGCTCTCTGTGCCGCAGCGTCTCGCCGCCTGTGTGGATATGGAGCCGGAAAAAGCACAGATTTTATACGGGATTTTGTATGAGCTGCTTGGCAGGTTAGCTGAGAAAGACAATGCTCCGAGTGCATTGTCTGGCAGGTCTGGTCAGTTGTTACTGCAATAACCAATCAGGGAGGTTTCCATGCTTTTAATGATTGCCTGTGCTCCATGCAAGGTTTGAGGATACTGTATGGAGCGAATCGGGTTCTGAGATGATCCCGCATCCTCGGACTTTGCAATTTTGATATACATCATAGTTCAAAGGAGCAAAGTCAAAATGAAAAATAATTATAAAGAGTTGAAGACATTTTTAATCCTATGGTCAACGCAGTCGCTTTCCCAGCTTGGCAGCGCCATGACAAGCTTCGCGCTGACTCTGTGGTTATATGAAAAAACCGGTTCGGCTCTGCAAACGGCATTTCTGTCCATATGCTCATATACGCCATATGTGCTGATGAGTATTTTTGCAGGGGCGCTTTCTGACCGATGGGATAAAAAGCGTACAATGCTCGTCTGTGATACGCTTGCCGCCTGCTGTTCAGTGCTGGTCCTTATTTTGTTAAAAACCGATTCCCTGCTGCCGGTTCATATGTATATGATAAATGCAGCAAGCGGTTTGATGAATACGGTACAGCAGCCGGCCAGCGAAGTGACGATGACGCTAATCACACCTAAAGAGCATTATCAAAGAACAAGCGGTCTTCGGTCATTTTCAAACTCGCTTGTAACGATTCTGCACCCTGTAATTGCGACATCACTTTACGCGACTGTGGGAATGTACGGCGTGATTGGCGTGGATCTGGCGACCTTTGCCGTCGCCTTCGCCGCGCTTGCGCTCTGTGTAAATATTCCGTCATTGGAAACACAACGCTCAGGCGATCCAAAGGAGACGGTTTTATCGAGCGCAAAGTCCGGTTTAACTTATTTGCGACAAAACGGTTTAATCCTTTGGCTTATATTGTTTCTTGCAGGGGTAAACTTTGTGGCGTCTGCATTTGACGCAGCGCTTCCGCCCTATGTGCTTTCTCATGAAAACGGCGGGGAAACAGTGCTGGGTGTCGTCATGTCGTGCGCCGGAATCGCATCACTTGTGGGGAGCCTGGCAGCAACCATACTTCCCGCGCCCAAAAATCGCATCCGCGTCATTCTGCTGACAATGCTGTTTTCCCTTGGCACGGAAAATTTCATTCTTGCATTTACGCGGACGCCAATATGGTGGTGCATTGCTCAAATCATCGGTTGGTCGGTTGTCCCCATAATGAATACCAACCTCGATGTGATTCTTCGCAACACAATTCCTGCAAAAATGCAGGGGCGGGTTTATTCCTGTCGGAACACAATGCAGTTTTTTACCATTCCTGTCGGCACTTTTGCCGGAGGATTCATGGTGGACAAGATTTGTGAGCCGTTGATGGCGCAGGCTGATTCAGACGGATTGTTAGCAGAAATATTCGGGGTGGGAAAAGGCTCAGGCGCTGCTCTTGTTATGTTTATTCTGGGTATTATGGGTATCACGGTATGCCTGATATTCGGAAAAATTCTCAGGAAATATGAATTTACGGAATTGACTGTAAAAAATGATTTAGGCTGAAATGATTTAGGCTGAAATGATTTAGGCTGAAATGATTTAAGCTAAAGCTTAATACTCGCCGCCCACAGACGGCACCGCCGGGCAGATAGTCTGAAAATGTTATCTGACCGGCGGCAAAAGCTTCATTTTGTTTTCAGGTTATTTTTCGTCCGCACGTTCTTTTATAATGTCTGTGAGTATTTCCAACAGCTTTTTCGCGTCAATCGGTTTGGCAATATGCGAATTCATGCCGCATTCAAATGCCTGTCTGCGGTCTTCCTCAAACGCATTTGCCGTCATGGCCACGATCGGGATGCCTGCAAGCTCCGGATCATCTAACGCCCGTATGGCCCTGGTGGCGTCATAGCCGTTCATCGTCGGCATCTGGACATCCATAAGTATCAGTGAATAATAGCCGGGAGCGGAGTTTTTCACCTTTTCCACGGCGACTGTGCCGTCCTCGGCTGTCTCCACGATAAATCCGCTTTCGGTGAGAATCTCCACAGCAATTTCACGGTTTAACTCGTTGTCTTCGGTCAACAAAATGCGGGTGCCCTTAACGTACTCGGACAAATCGGGTACAGGCCCTTTCTGCTGTGTGTTGAGCGTGTTGCCGGCGGCCTCGGCAAGAACATCCCTCAGCTCTGAGAGAAAGATCGGTTTGTTGCAGAAAGCGCTCACACCCGCCGCACGCGCTTCTTCCTCAAAAACGGTCCAGTCGTAGGCGGTGACGATAATAATGGGCGCACTGTCACCTACGATTGAGCGGATCTGACGCACCACCTCCAGCCCGCTTAAATCCGGAAGGAACCAGTCTATAATGTAGGCGTGGTACTCATCGCCCATTTCATACGCCTGTCTGGCATGCAGAACAGCTTCTTTGCCGTGCAGAACCCATTCGGAGCGCATACCGATCTGGCGGAGCATTTTTGTGACGCTGTCGCAGGTGGAAAAGCTGTCGTCCACGACAAGAGCGTGCAGACCCTGAAGTTCACGGATGATCTCAACCTTCTTCGGTTCCGAGCGCAGGCGGAAATCGAGATTAATGATAAATTCCGTGCCTTTGCCCTGCTCGGATTGCAGATCAATCGTGCCGCCCATCGTATCAATGATATTTTTCGTGATTGCCATGCCGAGTCCAGTACCCTGTATGCCGCTGGCAGTGGTGTTGCGCTCCCGCTCAAAGGGCTCGAAAATGTGCTTCATAAATTCCTGACTCATGCCAATGCCTGTGTCCTTGATACGAATCTCATAGGAGCCGTAGCCTTTGGGTGCGTGCGGTTTCTGACGGATCGTCAGAGCCACGGTGCCGCCTGCGGGGGTAAACTTGATGGCGTTGGATAGAATGTTCAGCAGCGCCTGGTTTACGTGCAGCTTGTCACAGTATATATCCTCGTCAATGACATCCACCGTGTCCATGAAGAAGTTGAGCTGCTTGGAGTCCATCTGCGTCTGTATGATATTGCGCATATCTCGGAAAATATCCGAGATGGAGCAAGGCTTTTCCTCGATGTTGAGCTTGCCGGATTCGATGCGGCTCATGTCCAGGATGTCGTTGATCAGGGAGAGCAGATGGTTGCTGGAGGAGAGAATTTTCTTCAGGTATTCCTGCATCCGCTCCCGGTTGTCCAGGCTGGTCTGGGCCAGTGTCGTAAAGCCGATGATGGCGTTCATCGGAGTCCGTATATCGTGGGACATGTTGGAGAGGAAAGCGCTCTTGGCCCGGTCTGCTGCCTCGGCCTTATGCAGCTTCTCGGTGAGCGTTGCGTGTTCCACCGCCTGCTCCGTCACCTGTTTCGCGTTGCGCCGCATCCACAGATAGTACAGGATGACCGTGATGGCCATCAGGATTCCGAGCCAGATATATACATTCTGAACCGCGAAGACGCTGGCGAAAGC
>CANQSE010000200.1 GCA_947626405.1 uncultured Acetatifactor sp.
TGAGCGTTCTCAGATCAGGTGGTTCTTCATCTCGGCAAGAGCCTGCTGGACCAGTTCCTCGGCCGCTCCGTCGTCGAACTCCTCCAGCCGCTCCTGAGCCGCCACGCAGGATTCAGCAACTATCGACGGAATGTCAAAGCGCATCAGATCCTCCAGCTTCTGCGACGCCTCTTTTACCTTGAAATTCTCAAGATCGTTCAACACGTACAGAAGCCGCGCATTCATCTCCCCTGCGCTTATGGGAAGCTTTGCAGTCTCCTCCGTGCCCACCGAGCGCTCAAGCATCTTAAGCACGCGGGATATAAGCCTATCCGCAGTGTCAATGTCGTTTGCCCTGAGCCTTGACTTTGCGTTCTGCATCCTCCCGAATATTTCTTCGTCGATCTTATAGCTTAAAATCTCCTCGGTTTTGAGGATTGCTCCCCTGACGTTGTTTGCATGCAGCTCGTCCTGGACCTGCTTGACTCCCTCGTACAGCTCCTTGTCTTCCACGGGAAGTACGCCCACCTTCTTTAAGGCTCTGTCAATCCTCTCATGCAGATCCTGGGTGTCAAACGGCTTGATGACATAATCAAGGATTCCAAGCTTTGAGCCCTCTATGACTGTCTCCCTGTCCTTTTTTGAGGTGAGCATGATAACGGGAATCGTCGCGCCGTTCTCCATGGTCCTCATCTCCTTCAGAGTCTCTATTCCGTCCATGAGGGCCATCTGGACATCCAGCAGAACGAGATCCGGCTTTTCCTTATTAAGGTAACGTATGGCGCGCACACCGGAGTTTACTGTGATAACCTCATACTTATCCTTTAATTCCTGCTCGATAGTCGCCAGATTGATAATATTATCATCCACCGCCAGTATCTTCATCCTATCCATTTTCCTGTGCTTCCTCCTTCTCAAGCCAATCTATCATTTCACGCAGCAGCTTTTCCGCCATGTCGTCCTCGTACATTTTTAACTGCGCCTGTATATCCTTAAGCTTCGCGCTCTCAATCTGGCTCAGGCTGTACTGCAGCAGACCGTCTACAATGCGTGCGCATTCTTTGGATTTAAAGTCTTCCAGCTTCTCAAGGGCGCTCTTTAGCTCTCTCACAAGGGACTCGTCGTCGATTGTCATATCGCCGGACATCCTTTCGTCCTCCACGGCCTGACGCTGATCAAGGAACTTCCTTATGGCTTCCACCTGTTTGTTATATCCGGCGATCAGCTCCGCGGAGTGCATTTTGATAAAGTCCACATCGCCCCTGTTTGCCGCCTCCTCATGCTCTCTGGCCTGCGCCGACAGCTCCATAGCGCCCACGTTTGCGGACGCGCTCTTTAAACCGTGCACCTCGATTCCGTAATCCTTATAATCCTCTTTCTCGAGGAGCTCAGCAAGATAAACGCTCTTTCTCACCCCGTCCAGGCAGTAGAGATTCAGCAGATCGATGAAATCACTCACATCTCCGGAGTGGTGCTTCTTGGCCTCCTCTATATCGACACCCGCGATATGTATATCCTCAAAGGTGATATCAGGCTGTTTGTCCGCATCGGTATTTTCCTCGTTGATGACAACCTTCTTTGCGGCTGTCGGTATCCATCTGGAAAGCACCTCGTTAAGCGGCTTCCTGTCAAGAGGCTTGGGGATAAAATCCTGAAAGCCGTTGTTTAAAAATTTCTCTCTCACGCCAGCCATGGCGTTTGCGGTAAGAGCGATTATAACGGGTGAGCGGCCGTTCATCCCACATTCCTCACGAATGATCCTTGTGGCCTCTATTCCGTCCATCTCAGGCATCATGTGATCCATAAAGATCATGTTGAACTTTATTGCCTTTACCATCGCTATTGCCTTGGCGCCGCTGTCGGCTTCGTAAAGCTCAAAACCGTAATTTTTGAGGAAACCGAGCGCAACCTTCCTGTTTATGAGGTTGTCGTCCACGACAAGCACCTTGTAGTTGTCAACAACAAAAGTATCAAGGGATTCCGACGTCTCCTGAGGCACGTCCGGAACCTCCTCAAGCGTACGGCTGTCCACGATCCTCTGAGGTATTGTGACTATAAAGGTGCTCCCTTCACCGTAAGAGCTCTCCACCTCTATACTGCCGCGCATAAGCTGCACAAAGCGCCTTGTGATCGAAAGGCCGAGTCCCGTTCCCTCCACGCCTCTGTTTCGTCCGGAGTCAACCTGCTTGAAATCCTCGAAAATTTTTTCCAGGTTCTCGGGCTTTATGCCCACTCCGGTGTCCTGTACGCGGAACACGACATTCTCAATATCCTTCTGGCTGCCGGGATGTCCGCTCACGGAAATTTTTACAAATCCCTCTTTTGTGAACTTCACGGCGTTGTTCATTATGTTTATCAGTATCTGCTTGATCCTTCCGTCGTCGCCGTGATATCTGCACGGAATGGAGTTGTCAAATTCACAGATCAGTTCAAGTCCACGCTGGGCGGCCGCGACCTTCATCATGTTCACGACCTCCTCAACGACGCCCTTAATATAGTAATCAACCGGCACGAGCTCCATCTTTCCGGCCTCCACCTTGGAAAGATCGAGTATGTCGTTTATTATGGTCAGGAGGTTCTGGGACGCCGCCTTGATATCGCAGGCATATCCGTAAACCTTGCGCCCCCTGCTCTCCTCCATGATGATATCGCTCAGGCCCATAACGGCATTCATGGGGGTCCTGATCTCGTGCGACATATTGGCTAGGAACTCGCTCTTTATGAGGTTTGCGCGTTCCGCGTCCTCACGTACCTGTTTAATCTCCTCGATATACTTTCTTGTCTCTGTCATGTCAAAGATTATGATGACATATCCCTGACTTTTTCCGTTGGGCTGCAGGATCTGGCGCACATGGCTCTCATAGCTGTGACCGTTCAGGTTAAAATTCCTCTTGGATTCATCGTCCAGCATATCCTCCGGAAAATCTTCCATGTTATCGATGCTGTCGCCCACAGAATGAAAGTTGAGCTCCGTAAAAATTTCCGCCGCCGCGGGATTGAAGCTTACGATGCGTCTGCTGTCGTCAAGCATTATAACGCCGTCGTCCATGTTGCGCAGCACAAGCTCCGCCGCCAGACGGCTGAAATCGTAATTCCTCCTGCTTATCACCTTGAGAACAAGTATCGAAAGCGCAATACCCATAACCGCAGGGGTAAAGTCATAGTTTAAGTACATCTTCCAGATATACGTAAACATCGAGATCACCGGAAACATTGACACCAGGATCAGGCTTTTGTATTTTCTCCCTCTCATCCTGTTGGGATTAGTGACAACCGCATGGATCAAGGCATACAAAGACAACCCGTAAGGCAAAAGATATGACAGGAAGAAAAATATATTATACCCGGGACCATATGTAAAGCTGAGGCAGGGATGATCCACTCCCTCCGTGACCCACATGACTTCCTTATAAAAAAAGTGGTTAGACTCGCTTGTGTAAATGCTGCCAAGAATCAGGGCGTCCGCCACGAGCAGCACACCCATGAGCCTGTAGGGTATCTTCTCGTAACAGTATGTAAACATGAACCAGCAATAGGTTATCGGTATGAACGTCGCCCCAAGATACTGCATCTTTGTGGCCACCACGGCCGCCTCCATGGTTGAAGCCGTGATTTCCAGGAAATAACCCGCGTTCAGGACAATTGTCAGCGTCATGAAAAGACTCATCAGCTTCTGCATCCTGGAGCCGTCTCCGTACAGCAAAAAACCCTCCGTGACAAAGGTTATCCCGATCACTAACACCTGCAGTCCTATAAAAAAGGAATACATACTCCACCTCCGTCCGCAGACTCGACTCATGCAG
>CANQSE010000201.1 GCA_947626405.1 uncultured Acetatifactor sp.
ATCAGGATTTGCGGTCTTCGCACCAGCGCCCTGGCAATTGTAAGCCTCTGTCTCTGCCCTCCTGAGAAATTCTTTCCGTTCTGGGCCACGTCGGCGTCAAGTCCGCCTTCCCTGCCCTCCAGCACTTCCCTCGCCTGTGCCAGATCAATTGCCCGCCACATTTCGCTGTCCGTGGCGTCCGGCCTGCCCCACTCGAGATTGCTTCTTACAGTTCCCTTAAAGAGTACGGCTTTCTGCGGCACTATGCCAACCATACCCCGCAGCTTATTCTGCGGGATCTGTCTCACATCGGTTCCGTTCAGACAGACCGCGCCCTCAGTCGCGGTATAAAAACCCGGGATCAGATTCACTAAAGAGGTCTTCCCAGAGCCGGTTCCTCCTATGATTCCCACCGTCTCCCCTCTGTTTACCGTAAAACTGATGTCATGCAGAGTTTCCGCACCGGCTTCCGCATAGGTAAGAGAGACATGACGAAATTCGAGGAATGGAGTATCAGGTGTATCAGTCGTATCAGGTGTATCTGATGTTTCGTGCGTCCGCGCAGAAACCTCTGACGTTTCAGAAATCGTATCTGGTGTTTCAGGTGTATCAGGCGTTTCGGCCGTCTGCGCTTCATCCCTTCCGATGTCGAAAACTCCCGCCACTCGGTCCGCGCATGCCAGAGCCTTTGTGACTGTAATAATAAGATTCGCCAGCTTTACGAGCTCCACCAGAATCTGTGACATGTAGTTTATTATTGCCACAACTTCCCCCTGGGTCAGACTGCCAATATTCACCTGCACCGCGCCCGTGTAAATCAGAAGCATCACCGCACCGTTTACTATCACATAGGTGACGGGATTCATCACCGCGCTTATCTTTCCCACAAATATCTGGCTTCCCGCCAGCGCTCCGGTGGCGGCGCCAAACCGCTCCTCCTCCTCACGTTCCTTGTTAAAAGCGCGGATAACCCTCACGCCCGTCAGATTTTCCCTTGTAATTCCCAGCACACGGTCGAGTCCCGACTGCACCTTTTTATACAGAGGCATTGTCCAGATCATGATGCCGAAAACAACAATGGCAAGCAGCGGAATCGCCACTGCAAAGATCAGGGCGCATTTTACGTCGATGGTAAACGCCATAATCATAGCTCCGAACACTATAACGGGAGAGCGCAGAAAAAGCCGCAGCACCAGATTCACACCTGACTGCACCTGATTGATGTCGCTTGTCATGCGCGTAATCAGCGTGGATGTGCCCGCGCGATCGAGGGCCGTAAAGCTCAGTCCCTGAATGTGCCCAAACAGCGCCTCTCGGAGGTTAGTGGCAAATCCCACCGCCGCCTTTGCCGAAAAAAACTGCGCCGTGACGGAAGCCGCAAGCCCCACCGCGGCCAGAAGCAACAGGCACGCACCCATCTTCAAAATATATCCGGAATCGGACTCTGCGATTCCCCTGTCGATGACGCCCGCCATAACCAGAGGCACCAGCAGCTCAAATCCCGCTTCAAGCAGCTTAAACAGGGGGGCAAGCACACATTCCTTTTTATATTCAGACATATATTTCATAAGTTTTTTCATGATATTTTTACTCCCTGTTTTCCGTACGGAAACCGCAGACACAGACATGGTAACCCGGTGGCTTCCGCCATTCCAGAAAAGAAACTCTCCCGCCTGTTTCCTCCGCTCCCGGAATAAGGCTTACGGACGCGGCAGCCAATATTCCCTCTCCAAGCAGCTTGCCGTAGGCTTCCTTTCTGCTCCAAAGCCTGAAAAACAAATCTCTTTCCGCCTCCTGCCCGCGCAGCGCAGAAAGAGCCTTTCTTTCCTCCGATGAAAAAAACCTGTCGGCAATTTTCTCAGTGCGCGCCGAGCCGTCCCATATGTCACGCTGAATGTCAGCCCCCACCTCGGAGTCGGAGACAGCGCACAGGACATACTCTCCCGAGTGCGAAATATTATAAAAAAAAGGATAATCCCTCAGATAAGGCTTGCCTTTTTTTCCGTATGTCATCTCAAGCTCAAGCGGCTCAGGAAGCGTTTCCGTGAGCGTGACCGGATCGTATTCGGCAAAGCTCTCCCCCGCTTCTTTGTTGATCGCCTGTCTGAGCGCAAACTGCAGAATAAGCCCCGCTCCAAGACATTTATTCCGTACCGCCCTGCTGCGCAGCCGCTCCAGCTTTGCCCGCCTCCCCGCATCTATCTTTTTAATTGCCGCGTCAAAAAGCCGCTCTCCACCCTCAAGATTAAATTCCTTTACCGAGAGCAGATAACACCTGATCTGCAATCGTCTTTTCTCTCCTTTTTACCGCCAAAATCCAAAGGCCGTCATGCCCGCTCTCTCCGCAGACATGGCGGCCCGATTTCCGTCATTTTTTCAATGCTTCCCTGTAAAATTCCTCAAATTCCTCATAGCCCTCGGCTGTGAGCTGTTCCTTCTGGAATTTTTTATTGTTGTTCATTCTTGCTATCAGGACCTGAGCGCCGCCTTCCCTGGCCTTCTGAGCCTTTGCAATCACGTCGCAGAGCGCCTGTCCGCCAATTCCCTTTTCAATGAGATAAACGATCTTCTTTGGCCTGTCCGGAATCTGAAAACCGTTCTCCAGAAGAAGCATTACTATACGCTCAAATCCGATCGAGAAACCGCATGCGGGAACATCGTTTCCGGTAAATTTCCCAACCATTTTGTCATATCTTCCGCCGCCTGCACAGCTTCCGCCAAATTCGGAAACAGATATTTCAAAAATCGGGCCCGTATAGTATGACATGCCGCGCACCAGCGTGGGATCAAACACTATTTCAAAATCCGCCTCCCTGGTGGCCGATACGCTGTCAATTATCTCCTTGAGCCCCTGCGTCACGGAATCGTCCAGCACTCCCGCAAGCTCCCCGGCAAGATACTCCACGCCGTCTTCAGCGTCGTTGAGCTTTCTGTACAGGCCGAGATATTTATCCACCACGGAAACATCAAAGCCGTTTCCGACAAGCTCGTCGTGTACGCCCTCAATGCCTATCTTGTCCATCTTGTCCAGCGTTATGAAGACACTGTCAAAGCTTTCCTCGGCAAATCCGCTGTATGCGGCCATCGTCTTTAATATCCGCCTGTCGTTTATGCGGATCTTAAACCCTTTAAAGCCCAGTCTGCCAAGCGTCTTCGCAGTGGCGAGAATCAGCTCGATCTCCGCAAGGTTTGAGGGCTCTCCAAATATGTCGATATCACACTGCATAAACTGGCGGAAACGCCCTCTCTGTGGATTATCCGCTCTCCAGACATATCCTATCTGCAGCGCCTTGAAGGGAGACGGCAGCTTCGACGCGTTATTAGAATAGTAACGTGACAACGGAACTGTCAGATCGTATCTGAGGCCGCTGTCAACCACCTGTTCCTCGTCCGTCGCCGTGGCAATGTCGAGTTTCTCACCGCGTTTTAAGATTTTAAATATAAGCTTCTCGTTTTCTCCGCCCTGTCTGCTCGTAAGATTTTCTATGTGCTCAACGCAGGGCGTGTCAATCGTCACAAAGCCGAATTGAGCGTAAGTCTCCTTAATAACTCGTATACAATAGTCCCTTATCTGCATCTCGTCCGGCAGAATATCCTTCATTCCCTTTACGGGTTTCTTGCTAAGCGCCATTATTTTCCTGTTCCTTTCTTAAAATATGATTCATCATATAAAATATCACAGGTGCGGATTTTTTGCAAGAACATCGACATTACAGGGCTGAATACGACGGAGGGGCAAAACT
>CANQSE010000202.1 GCA_947626405.1 uncultured Acetatifactor sp.
AGATACCGAAGCTCCAGCACGTTTTTCCATAACACTATGGCGGGCTTATCTTTAAGGTGTACCACCGCAAGATATTTTGTGTACTGGTCTGCGGCCAGAAGCGCCGCGACGAATATTATATCAAAAAAAAGAATGAGATTATTTTTTTTATTCATGTGCGTCCTTGTCACTGAAATATATTTCCCTTACGGCGGCCATAATCTCCTCGTCCGTGACGGTTTTGTCAATAACCGCCCTGCCGATTTTTTTGAGAAGCACAAACTTGATTTGGCTGCCTTCCATTTTTTTGTCTGATTTGGTAAGTCTCAGAATTTCCTCTACATCAATCCCCTCCGTGGTGATCGGAAGGTTAAACGGTACAAACATGTCGCGTATCTCGTAATATTCCTCCATGGACAGAAGCCCGCGTTTCCATGATATATAAGACGCGGCAACTGCGCCGAGCGCAACACATTCACCGTGGTAAAGTTCAAAATTTTTGTATTTTTCAATGGCGTGCCCTATGGTATGTCCAAAGTTGAGCAGTGCGCGATCTCCCTTCTCAAGGGGATCCTTTTCCACGATCAGTTTTTTGACGGTACAGCTTTTTATAAGCATTTCCTGGAGTACGTCGAGATCCCGCTCGCATATTTCATACATGTTTTCAATAAGCCACTGATAAAAAATATCATCTCGGATCAGGCCGTTTTTCATTATTTCAGCAAAGCCTGAATAAAACTGTCTGTCGTCCAGGGTTTTTAAAACATCCAGGTTCATGTAGACGAGCGAGGGCATCTTAAAGGCGCCGACCATATTTTTATAGCTGTCAAAATCCACGCCGGTTTTTCCGCCTATGCTGCTGTCCGCCTGTGACAGCAGAGTGGTGGGAACCTGCACGAAATCAATACCTCTTAAAAATGTTGCCGCGGTAAATCCGGCGGTATCTCCCACAACGCCTCCCCCAAGAGCTATTATAAGGTCTTTTCTGTGAAAGCCCTCGCCGATCAGGAACGTATATATAGATTTTACGGTGTCAAGATTTTTGTTTTTTTCACCGGCGGGAAAAGCATATTTTACCGCTTTCCTGCAGGAACCCTTAAGAAGCGAAAGCACTTCCTCCCCGTAAAGACTATCGACCGTTATGTCTGTGACGATGCAGACATTTCTGTCCTGAAGGTTCCCAAGAGCCATAAGCTCGGGCACAAGTCCGCTGAAATCCTGTGTGAATACAATGTCGTAGCAGGGTTTCTTTTCATAGAGAATGGTAAGTCTCTCGCCCATACAATGTTTTTTCCTTTCAGTATTTTCAGTTATTGTTCAGGGGCATCTCAAAGGAGCCGCCGAATATATCCTGAAAGTCGCCTGACACGTCAACGCTGGCAGGTGTGATTATAAAAATGTAGTGGGAAATCTTCTGGAGATTTCCGGAAATGGCGAAGCATGATCCACTTGTAAAATCAATGATCCGCTGTGCAATGTCAACATCAAGCCCCTCGAGGTTAAGCACTACCGTGCGGTTTGCAAGCAGAGTCTCTGTTATCTCCCTGGCGTCTTCGACCGAGGTGGGCTTTATCACGCATACCTCCATGCCGGAGCTGTTTGACATCCTGCGGGAGGAGGATTGCTTGATAGGTGTGATTTTGCCGGATGAGGGCTGTCTTTTTGAGCCGGATTCTTCAAAATCGTCGTTTTTCTGTCTGGCGGAGGATTTGCGCGGGCTTGGCGCCTCGTCTTCCTCGTCGTCGAGATAATCGTCGTCGTAGTATTCGTCCTCGTCCTCTCCGTTAAGCTTCATGTAATTTAAAAATTTGTCCATTACTCCCATGCTTCACTTACCATACCTTTCTGTCCCGGCCGTATCCTGCGGGCCAAAGCGCTGATTGGTGTAATCTCTCTCTCCAAAGATTCCGCTCCCGACTCTTACGCATGTGGCGCCTGTCTCAACTGCCACGGCGTAATCGCCGGTCATTCCCATTGAGAGAATATTCATATTAACATTATCAATGTTTTTAGCCGCTATGTCAACAGACAATTGGACTAAATTATCAAAATAAGGGCGGTTTTTTTCGGCATCTTCCGTATATGGAGCCACTGTCATAAGACCTTTGATCGTTATTCCCGGCAGTTTTGCAATGTTTTGTATCAGCCCTGGCGCATCCTCGGGCAGCACTCCAAACTTGCTCTCCTCCCCCGCTATGTTTACCTCGATTAGGATGTCCGTATTTATACCCTGTCTGACGGATTCGCGGCTGATCTCCTCTGCAAGCCTCAGGGAATCAACGCTGTGTATCAGGCATACCCTTCCCACTACGGCCTTTACCTTGTTCCTCTGGAGATGCCCTATCATGTGCCAGCGTATATCATCGGGCAGCACGGCGATCTTTTCCGTCAGCTCCTGAACCTTGTTTTCGCCGAAATCCCTGATTCCGGCATCATAGGCCTCCATGATGTCGGACGCGGGCTTTGTTTTGCTGACGGCGATGAGCGTCACGTCATCCGCGCTCCTTCCCGAACGGGTGCAGGCTTTTCGTATCTCGTCCTGCACAGCGCTTATGTTTTCCCTTATCATATCCTGTGTCTTCATCCTTTTCGTCATTGCTTGATAAGCCGGCCGTCGTTTACCGCAAAACACGTCGTCGCCTGACAAACCGGCTGTCGTTTACCGCAAAACACGTCGTCGCCTGACAAACCGGCTGTCGTTTACTGCAAACCCGCGTCACTGCCTGACAAACTGGCTGTCATTGCGTTACTGCGTCATTGCTTGATAAACTGATCGTCGTTTACCGCGGAGGCATCCTGTACAATATAGTCATATACGCTCAGACCGTATCTCGTGTTTGATTTTACTATGGCGTATTCCTCGTTACGATACAGGATGTTAATTTCCTTAAAGTCCGCGTACCCCTTGTTTACGTTGTAGACGCCGATCAGAGTCGCGCGCCTGCTCACCGTAAAGGTTTCCTGGCTGTCCGGCTTATACAGGATATTGCCGGTGTCAAGTATCGAGCTGTCAAGATAATATTCTCTCGTCTCGTCGTCAAATGAGTACAGATCCACCTGCAGGGCTTCGCTGGAGATTGTCCCGTCCTCAAGGTAGCACTGTCTTATGATGGTGCCGGTTCCGCTTGCTGTGCCCGGAACGACGTAATCCTCGGGTATAAGGTAAAACTCCTTTTCAACTATGGCTGATACAGGTATTTTTAAGCCTGTCTCATCTTCCACTATCAGCTCTATGTCGAGGAACCTGTCGGACAGGAAGGTTATCATGGAATTTGTGAATGTCAGCTCTATGTATGTGCCGCCGTCGGCGCCGGTCAGCATCTTTGCCTCTCCCCAGGATTCATACTGATTTTTGAGAAACCGCACCTTTATATAGCCCTTGTCGGCTAGCTGAACGGCTCTTTCAGGCTCGACGGGAATAACGAGCGACCAGTTTTCGTCTACGGAAAGCTTGTACGCGGGGGCGCCGGATGCCGCAAGAGTGTTGCTCAAAAGGAGAGTTTTAGTGTAGTTTTCATCGTCAAACATTTCCTTTTTAACGCCTGCGCCGGTAAGATCCTCGTAACCGTCGATCCAGTAGGCGACTATGCCTGTCTCGGGAGAATAACCGTATTTGATAACGTTTCCGCCGTCAAGCTTTCCGACATTGTCCAGTATGTCGGAATTGGCGATTTTTACCAGATTGTTCTGCATCGAATATTTAAAATCATATATCGTGAAAAAATTTCTCTCGTCGAAG
>CANQSE010000203.1 GCA_947626405.1 uncultured Acetatifactor sp.
AAGAAGGGAAAAAACTACCTTTCACAGGAGGATATCAATACCGCGTTTATAAAGGTAGGGATCGGAACCGAAAAAAAGAGCCGCATCATAACGGACAAGGAAAAGAGGATCACGGCATATCACGAGGCCGGTCATGCCATTCTGTTCCACGTCCTTCCCGACGTAGGCCCGGTACACACCGTATCAATCGTTCCCACCGGACTCGGCGCCGCGGGCTACACAATGCCGCTGCCTGAGAAAGACGAGATGTTCCTCACAAAGAGCCGTATGCTGCAGGAGATTATGGTGTCGCTGGGAGGAAGGATTGCAGAGGAGATTATCTTTAAGGACATCACAACAGGCGCCTCAAGCGATATAAAGAAGGCGACAAAAGTTGCAAGACGCATGGTGACGCGTTTCGGCATGTCGGATAATATAGGAGTAATATGTTACGACGATGATGACGACGAAGTGTTCATAGGCAGAGATCTCGCCCACGCAAAATCGAGATCCGAGGAGATATCCGGCCAGATTGACAAGGAGGTTAAGGCGATCATTGACGATTGTTACTCTAAGGCAAAGGATTTGATCCTTAAGTACGAGAATGTTCTTCACAGCTGTGCGGAGCTTCTGCTTCAGAAGGAAAAAATCAACAGAGAGGAATTTGAAGCGTTGTTTGCACTGTAAAATTTGCATAAAAATTAAGCCTGTTTTGTGGAAACTTTGTCTAATTTGGGAATAGCAAAATTTCGGATGCAATGATATTATAATAGACGTAATCCCCAATACGTTATGTTTTTTGTATACCCCATAATAAGTAATACCTTCTCTGGAGAGGACAGTCACCCCATGGCTGTCCTTTTCCTTTGGTGAAAATTTCCTGAAGAAAAATAGGTATTGAATTACGAACCGGTTTTCAGTAAAATTAATATTGTATTATAAGTTTTATATTCAAAGGAACAACGACCGCAGGAGGCATACCGTGGACGATAAATATGAACTTGAAGAAATGTTAAGGCTGGAAAACAACCGCAGATATATTGCAAACATGAGGCCCGTATTCAACAGAAGGGCGCTTTATACAGACACGACCGAGAACTACATTCAGCCCTATCAGCCCGAACCCAACGAAAAGGTGACGATCCGCTTTAGAACCGCAAAAAACAATGTGGACAGGGTGGTGCTTGTAAACAAAGGCGAAAAGCATGTGATGGGAAAGGTGGAGTCGGACAGGCATTTTGACTATTACGCCCATGTCGTACAGCTTGGTGAGGAAAAATTCTCCTATCATTTTGAGGTACAGACCGGAAACATAAAGGGATTCTTTGACGCCAGGGGACTGGCGGCTGATGTGAACGAATATTATGACTTTATCATTATCCCGGGCTTTAAGACTCCGGAATGGGCAAAGGGAGCCGTCATGTACCAGATCTATGTGGACCGTTTCTGCAACGGGGATCCGGACAACGACGTGCTTACGGGCGAATACAGCTATATAGGAAGCCCTGTGCGGAAGGTTGAGGACTGGGAGCGCTATCCGGCTCAGATGGACGTGAGGGATTTCTACGGCGGCGATCTCCAGGGCGTTCTTGACAAAATGGATTATCTTCAGGATCTTGGGGTGGAAGTGATATATTTTAATCCCCTGTTTGTCTCGCCCTCCAACCATAAGTATGATATTCAGGATTACGACTATATAGATCCACATTTCGGAAAGATTGTACACGACGAAGGGGAGCTTTTAAAGGAGGGCGTTAAGGATAACAGCCAGGCGTCCCGCTATATAAGGCGCGTCACTGACAAGGACAACCTGGAGGCGGGAAATATGCTTTTTGCCAGGCTGGTAGAGGAAGCCCACAGGCGCGGGATGCACGTCATAATAGACGGCGTATTTAACCATTGCGGATCCTTTAACAAATGGCTGGACAGGGAGCGTATATACGAAAACGCCCGGGGATATGAAAAGGGCGCTTACATCAGCGCCGACAGCCCTTACGTTAATTATTTCCAGTTTCATCAGCGCGACTGCTGGCCGTACAACGGAACCTACGACGGATGGTGGGGCCATGACACGCTGCCTAAGCTCAATTATGAAGAATCGCAGGAATTGTTTGAATATGTGATGCGCATTGCAAAAAAATGGGTGTCGCCGCCTTTTAATGCGGACGGCTGGAGACTTGACGTGGCGGCGGACTTAGGACACAGCCAGGAGTACAATCACTATTTCTGGCAGGAATTTCGCAAGGCTGTGAAGGAGGCAAACCCCGAAGCAATCATACTTGCGGAGCATTACGGGAACACGCGCGACTGGCTTCAGGGTAACGAATGGGATACCGTTATGAACTACGATGCGTTTATGGAGCCGGTGACGTGGTTTTTGACAGGTATGGAAAAGCACAGCGACGATTTTCGGGAGGATCTGCTTGGAAACGCCGACAGCTTCTGGGGCGCAATAATGCACCACAGCTCGAGCTTTGCAACCCCGAGCTGGCAGGTTGCAATGAACGAACTGTCAAATCACGACCACTCGCGCTTTTTGACCCGCACAAATCATAAGGTGGGAAGAACGGGCACTCTTGGTCCGCTTGCGGCTCAGGACGGAATAAATAAAGCGGTATTCCGCGAGGCGGTGGTCATGCAGATGACCTGGATGGGAGCGCCTACAATCTATTACGGCGACGAGGCAGGACTGTGCGGATTTACTGATCCCGACAGCAGGCGCACATATCCGTGGGGAAAGGAAGACAGGGAGCTCATTTCATTCCACAAGGATATAATACGGCTGCGCAGAGAAAACGACGAGCTGAGAAAGGGATCGATAAAATATGTTGACAGCGACTACAATTTCCTTGCATACGGCCGTTTCCACCGCAGGGGACAGTGCGCGATTCTTGTAAACAACAATAATTATTCCATAACAAGGGATATCTACGTGTGGGATCTTGGCACTCCGAAACATGGGAAAATGCGTGTTTTGCTGTGGACGGACGAGTACGGATACAGTCTGGGAGGACATGATTACGAGGTGACGGGCGGAAGGATCAGAATCGAACTGCCCAGGACATGCGCCGTAATCTTAAAGTATTTCGAGAACTAGCTCAGGCGGGAGGAAACGTGTGGGTGTGAGAGGCAAAAAGATTATAGCGGTGTTTACGGCGGCGATTTTTATGTGCCTTCAGATGCCGTTTTCGGTAAAGGCTGTTGAAAACCGGGATGATACAATACGTCAGAACACTCCCGTGCAGGAGGACAACTCCCTGCAGCTTTACGAAAAATACCAGGCGGATTTCGATGCCATAGAGCGCGTGGAGGACATTGAGAGCTACGGCTATACGATTATAGAGGAGCACAGCTTCCCCGTGCTTTTGGAGAGCTTCGGGGAGGATGAGGTCACTTTCCTGCCGATTATTGAAAACACCTACCACAGGCTTGCGGTTGTGATAGCGGACAGCAGCGGCAAAATCCTGTACAAGACAAATCAACTGGAGACAAACTACAAGTGGAAGGGGAGCCTTGAGCAGCCCACCACTGGGATTGTCTCCGTCTCCTTCAAGGATCTCAACAACGACGGACTCAGGGACATCACCCTGATCACAAGCTGTCGGAACAGGACGGGCGAATACTCCAAAATTCCTTATAAGGTGGGGGACGTTTTGTTTCAGCGCGACGGATCCTTTTACCGCGACTGGCGCATTTCCGACAA
>CANQSE010000204.1 GCA_947626405.1 uncultured Acetatifactor sp.
CATTTCAGGACTGGAGACGGCGGTCAGAGAGCATTATGACTTGATTCTGAATATGGATATGATAAAAGATATGACGGATAATCTGAGGATCAACCACAGCGCCCTGATAGACGGATTGGTGCCGGAGAAGATATCTTACGGGCTGATAACCGAGGTATGTAAAGCGTTTGTGCGTCGCGGCAATACGCTGGCATATCTGCCGAAGCTTCTTGAGATTTTGGAGGCAATGCAGAGGGCTGGCGAAAATAAAACGGCGGAGGAAATTGCGGAATATGCGGACAGCCGGATCAGGACAAGGGAAAATGTGAAAATATG
Source organism: uncultured Acetatifactor sp. (assembly GCA_947626405.1). Taxonomy (GTDB): domain Bacteria; phylum Bacillota; class Clostridia; order Lachnospirales; family Lachnospiraceae; genus Acetatifactor. The sequence continues at coordinate 316 of CANQSE010000204.1, forward strand.
GCTGCAGGAGCGTGAGAAAAAACAGTTGTCAAAATGATTTTCCTGCAATTGACAAGGATGTCTCTTTTGTACTATTATGGGATAGAAGTTTTAAACATTTTAAAGAAAGGGACACCGACATGAAAAAGAAAATCATAAAAGCGCTGACCGGACTGATGATTTTAACCCTTGCGGGATGCGCAAACACAGGAAATACCGACGGAACCGCTTCCGTTACAAATTCTCCCTCCGTAGAACAAAGCGGCTCGTCAGAATCCGATGATGTAAACAAAACTGACGACAGCGGAGCATCGACAGGAGCAGAATCGTCAGAGGGAACGGACTCATCAGATGGGAACGATTCATCTTCAGAAACCCCGGATTCCAATGCAGAGGAAGATCCTCTCAGCGGTCTTTCCCTGAAGGAGCTTTTTGCCGAGCACAACATGAAGGTAGGTACATGTCTTACAACTCAGATGATAGGACTTAAACGTACCGACGAGATTCTTCTGGGTCAGTTTGACAGCGTCACAATGGAAAATTCCATGAAGCCTGATTATATTTTTAATCAAAAGAAAAGTCAGGAGGAGGGCCGGCTTGTTGTAGAATTTAACCAGGATGCAATCAAGATGATGGACTGGGCAAAGGAAAACGGCTTTTCAATGCGCGGCCACACTCTGGTCTGGTACAGCCAGACTCCCGAGTGGATATTCCACAAGGATTTTAATGCGACAGCCGAATATGTGGATCGTGACGAAATGCTGAGCCGCATGGAGAGCATGATGGAGCAGGTGTTTTCACAGCTTGAGGAAATGGGGTACCTGGATCTGTTCTATGCGTACGATGTTGTGAACGAAGCCTGGATGGAGGACGGCTCCATGCGCAAGAATCACTGGTCCGACATCATCGGAGACGACTATCTCTGGTATGCGTTTTATTATGCGGATAAATATGCTCCTGAAAGCATCGACCTCTACTATAACGATTACAATGAGCAGTTTAAGGCGCAGACCTTATATGATTTTGTGAATACGCTTAAGGACGAGGACGGCAGGTATCTGATTGACGGCATAGGGTGTCAGGCGCATCTGTACACTTCGGACAATCTTGACAATTATTTTGCCGCTCTTGAGAAGCTGAGTGAGACGGGACTTAAGATTCAGCTGACTGAGCTTGACGTGTGCCTTGGAAAGTATCAGGCTCCGCTCAGTGCAACGGATGAGAATCTCCAGACGCAGGGACGTTTTTACTATAATCTTATAAACGGTCTGTTCGAGCGTGTTGACAACGGAACTATCAAGATGGACGCTCTGACTTTCTGGGGATTTTCCGACGGAATGTCATGGAGAAAGGAATACAGCCCGTTACTCTTTAATACAACCTATGAGCCAAAATATTCCTTCTACGGTGCAATGCAGGTGAAGGATAAGGCAGGATTTGATGAATGACACTGACGGAAGTAATTGTTATGTCAGCGTAGGGAAAGAGAAACGTAAGGAAAAGAGAAACGGAAATAGAAATAAAGAGAAACCTGGGAGAAAAAGGGGAGCGCACAGGCGCTCCCCTTTTGCAGCAGTATGACAGGCTTAAATCGATAATCGAGCCTTGTTTACGAAACGACAGGGCATTTTTAACGGGTAAACTGCGATATGAATTTCCAGGCGTTTTCGCAGGTATGGTGGCGAAATTCATGTCCCTGTCCGCTGACGCTGGCAAACGCGGTGCGGCAGATGCCGTCCTCGCTGTCAAAATAATGTATGGTCAGATAGCTGTCCCTCGTTTCGTCATACAGTTTTTCGACGCGGTCGCCTGCCTTGCTCCAGACGGGATCCGGCCATTTTTCCTTTTCTTCGTAGCTTAAATCGAATTTTACCTTTAAACGGTTTACCTCCGCCGCATATTGGATCCTTTCAAGCGCGGAATCCGCCTGGAAGGGAAGCTCCGGAAGATGAGAGTTTTCTCCGCCCGAATAAAAGATGGGAACAGGCACGGTCATGTTCAGTTTATCGCCGAGGGGACGCCCGAAGGGATTGTTCTTTACGGGGAAAAGGGCGCTCGCGGGGGCAAGTCCCGCAAAAATATCGGGGTATTCCTGGAACAGATCCCAGGTTTTGCCGCTTCCCATTGAGAAGCCTGTCGCGTAAATGCGGTGTTCGTCGATGGAGTAGCGCTTCTTCAGGTCTTCAATGACTTCCACGGCCTCCGTGGCTGTCACGTTGTGGTGGTTCTCGACAGAGACAAACAAAAATCCGTATCTGTGGGCAACCTCGTACCATCCGGACACAAAGGTCAGAAACATGGAGGAGTCGCCGGCGCCGTGAAAGCCTATGAGAAGCGGGGCGGGACCCTTATCAAACAGGTCGTTGTTGTAGTAGGCGAAATAGCCCACCTTATGCTCAGGAGTATCCTTGAACGCTCCGCGGTTGTCTGAGGAGGTCCTGACGAGCGAGCATCCGGCCTCCTCCGTCATGTTCATGGCCTGGAAATCCGGCTCGATTTCCATATTTCCGCACCACATTTTGAACTTTCTGACAAAATTTTTAAAATCAGCCCTGTAATCGGGTTCAGCCTTTATGAGCAGATTAGAGCAGCCCTTGAATGATTCGTTTATCTTGTCGGAATTGCCTACGCTGAGGATGCCGATGTCGGTGCGTTCCACTTTAGGTGTGACGCTCAGATTCTGCATGGAGCACATGGCAGGAGTGATTTCGCCGGGGCCCCAGAGGTATTCTCCCTGTAAGGTTTTAAGAAGATGACCTGCCACGTAATCCGCCGATTCGCCGAAGCTGTAAATATCGGCGCGGAATATGGCCCCGCGTATGTAATAACCGTTAAATTCTCTTGTAAACATATTTCTCATCTCGACAATCCCGTCGGAGTACATGGGATTCATTTTAACCTCGGAAATTACTGAGGCGTACAGCTCCTCGTCCGCGTTTTTCCATCCTCCCTCGTTTGTGGGATAAATAAACAGAACGCTGGAGTCCACCGCAGCGGCAATGTCGCCAAGACCGCTCTTTGCTGCGAAAGCAACCGCTTCCTCCATACTCTGCCTGTTTTCCTCAAAGACCAGCAGCAGAGGTGCGCGGAATCCCCAGTTGTTTGTCTGACCGTCAAGGTTGTTGGCGGGGATATACGCCTTCAGAAAAAATTTCTCATACCTGTGTTCCCAATACTTTCCGCCGTCAGGCAAAACGGTGACAGCGGGCCTTTCCATCATTCCCATAGTAACCTCCTTTAATTGTTTGATATTTTCCTGATTTCTATTATATTTTCCGAAAGTTTTTATGTCAATAATTGGAAAGTCAATAGTTTGTGTCAAGTAATCGTTGGCACTTTTCCTGTTTTTCCTTATGAGTCCTCTTTCTGTTTTTTAAACCGCCTTCCT
>CANQSE010000205.1 GCA_947626405.1 uncultured Acetatifactor sp.
CGCCGCTCCCAATATAATCGTCACAATAATCGCCACAACCATCCCAAAAGTACCGCCTTTTTTCTCGCTTTTCACCACTTTCACCGGCTCATCGTCCGCAATATGCATGGTGCGCCTGTCAATACAGGCGGTGACTCCCGCTCCGGCCGTCACTGCCAGACACAGGAGCACGCAGCTTAAAGACGGCATACCCGCCGTGAGCATCCCGCTGCCGCAAACGGCGGCCGCCACACAGCATATCATTACCCATACACATATATAATCTCTCTCTCGATAGAGCCAATAGCTTACCACGCCGAGGCAAAGAAGCGTAAACATGGGAATTTCCCACATACTGCCGCTTTTAAGCATATCGGAATATACTCCCTGCTTCCCCGGCTCAAAAATTGCGCTCCATGCCCAGAGCACCCTTAAAAAAGGCTTCCCGCTCACAAACCCGTCCGCGGCAACCGCTCCGAAGAAAGCAGAAGCGGCTCCGGCCGCACAAAGAAGCACTGACATGATCTTTCCTGACGCAGAGCCCGGTTTTTCACGGTATTCCAGAACAGGAGCCGCCGCAAATAAAAGAAGCAGAAATCCGCACAGATCGAGATATCCGATAATTCCAATCCAGATTCCGGCAAACAGAAAAGCCGCCGGCCTTAATTTTTCTCTCCTGCAGCCCGAAATAATCAAAATTCCCACGGAAAACAACAAAAGATATAACGGCTGCGGCGAGAGAATCTGCGTCTCCTCTACCACGGGAGCTGTAAACATCAGAAATCCCAGTGAAGTCAGCGCCGGAATAACACCCGCCAGTTTTCTCACGCCGAAATACAAAAACACCGCAGCCATAAGCTGCAGGACTATCTGGAGCCAGATTCCGGCCGCGACCTTATTTCCCACCAGCAGAAAAAGAATATGCAAAACCCACAGATATACGTAGGATGCGCCGTGTACAAGCTCGGGAATACTACTGTCTCCCGCCACCATGGCGGCTTCATAATATGACCCGCCGTCTCCGGTCATATCCATGCCCTCGATACGCAGTATCAGTCCCAGCGCAAGAAACATGACCGCAAAGAGCGCCTCAGCCGCTGCAGCCTTCCATGAAGCGGATTTTTCCGCGCCCTTTCCCACCCCTGCAACCCTGCCGATAAGCACCGCGCCCGCTGCCGCAAGCACGAAAAGGACGCCCGCTGCAACATACCCGGCGCCTGCCGTTACTCCGAGCGTAAGCGCCGCCGCGGCGGATGACTCAGCCAGCCCTAAAACCGTGAACAGCGCACACGCCGCCCACATAATGTTTCCGAAAACGCTCCTTTTCCAACTCATCGTACATTTCCTCTAGGCTTCTCTTTCGCCCTCATCCGTCAGAATCCGTTCGATATTGTACCTCGGCCGCTCCTTGACCTCCATATATATTTTGCCGATGTACTGCCCGACAAGTCCGATGGCAATAAGCTGTATGCCCCCAAGTAACCATATGGAAAGAATCAGTGACGTCCACCCTGGCACCACACGTCCGGTAAAATACGATATCAGCGCGTAAACCGCGGCAATTGCAGAGAAAAATATTATAACTATGCCAAGCCCAAGGATAAGGCTGATGGGCTTTACGCTGAAGGAGGATATCCCGTTAAACGCCAGCGCAAGCATTTTTTTCAGCGGGTATTTCGACTCGCCGGCCGCCCGTTCCTTTCGCTCGTAATAGACACAATCCGTCTTATAACCCATTAAGGGGATCATTCCTCGCAGAAAAAGATTGGTCTCCTTGTACCTTGAAAACTCCTGCACAGCCCGCTTTGACATGAGCCTGAAATCTGCGTGATTGTATACGGTTTTGACTCCCATCAGGTTCATGAGCCTGTAAAATGCCTGGGCCGTGGTTCTCTTAAAAAAAGTATCTGTCTTTCTCTCTTTTCTGACGCCATAGACAATATCGCAGCCCTCGTGGAATTTGTCGATCATTTCTTCGATTACATTGACGTCGTCCTGAAGATCAGCATCGATTGACACCGTAACATCGCTCATGTCCCTGGCTGTGATTAATCCCGCGGTAAGTGCAAACTGATGTCCCACATTGGCTGCAAGCTTTACCCCGAAAACCCTGTGCGGATATGCGGCATGCTCCTCCTCAATCAGCTCCCAGGTCCTATCCGAGCTTCCGTCATTTACAAACAGGATGTAACTGTCCTGCGAAATCTTTTCCTTGCCCGCAAGATCGTCAATGACGCCTCTCAGAGCACGGGAGGCCATTTTCAGCACTTCCTCCTCATTATAACAGGGAACTACGACTGCCAGCCTGTCCATAACCGTATCCTTTCAGCTTTATTCGTCCCAGTTGTGGTACACCGCCTGTACATCGTCGTCTTCATCAAGAATATCAAGGATCCTCTGAAGATTTTTTACGGCCGTCTCGTCGGTCAGCTCCACATAATTCTGGGGAATCATAGTAACCTCTGCGCTGAGCATCGGTATTCCCGCATCCTCCAGCGCTTTTCTCACTTTCTCGAGCCCGTCCGGACTTGTGAGGACCTCAAAGCTGTCCTCCTCCTCGTTAAAATCCTCCGCGCCCGCATCAAGCGCCGTCATCATCAGATCGTCGGCTTCCACGCCGCACTCCTCTCTGTCGATAATAATCTGACCCCTTTTGTCAAACATAAACGACACGCAGCCGGGAGTCCCGACATTGCCCTGTCCCTTCGTAAAAGCGCTTCTTATGTTGGCGGCTGTCCTGTTCTTGTTGTCAGTCAGAGCGTCCACTATGATTGCTATGCCGTTCGGGCCGTACCCCTCATAGGTAACATACTCATAGTTCACGCTGCCCGAGTCTCCGGCGGCCTTCCTGATTCCCCGCTCGATAGTGTCGTTTGGCATGTTGTTGGCCTTTGCCTTTGAAATAACTGCCGCAAGCTTGAAATTATTGTTTGGATCCGGACCGCCCTCCTTGACGGCAACCGCAATCTCACGCCCTATTATAGTGAAAATTTTTCCCTTTGCGGCGTCGTTTTTCTCCTTTTTATGCTTAATGTTTGCAAATTTGGAATGTCCTGACATATCTTACTCCTCCTGAACCTCGTTATCTGTGGCAATATCCATTATCATATCATTTTTTGGTTTCTTCTTCAAGCACTGTTTGCGTCTCGTCCCTGTCGTCCCCGTCGGTCTCGTCCGGCTCCTCCGGAAGCTTCGTGACAAGCACTCTGCGGATAATCTTGTTTTCACCGCGCAGAATTTTAAATCCGTCGCCTTTTTTGAATTTTTGGTCTGAAAAACAGCAGAATTTCCCGTTTTTAATACTTATTACACCGACAAATTCGCCGATATGACCCTGCACGGCGGAGGAAATAAACGAGGCTGTTTCGCTCGGCGTGACGGATATCGGCGAAAACAAGCCCCAGGAGGTGCGCGACAAGTTCGCCGATGTTGCTCCGGGGCTGAAATGGCACATGATAGGCCATTTGCAGACGAATAAGATTAAATACATAATCGATCGCGTATGCATGATCCATTCCGTTGACTCGATACACCTTATGGACGAGATCGACCGGCAGGCGCAAAAGCACGGCATTATAATGGATATTCTTATCCAGGTAAATATTTCCGGCGAGGAAACAAAGCAGGGCTGCACAAAAGAGGAATTGCCCGTTCTTCTCGCCCATGCGGGCGAGCTTGGCAATATACGC
>CANQSE010000206.1 GCA_947626405.1 uncultured Acetatifactor sp.
CTTTGCGGTCGGGAAAGAGGTGGAAAAGATGGATTATAAGAAAGCCGGAGTGGACATTGAAGCGGGTTACAGAGCGGTCGAACTGATGAAGGAGCATGTGAAGACCACAATGCGCCCCGAGGTGCTTGGAGGAATCGGCGGTTTCTCCGGAGCGTTTTCGGCGGCGGCTCTTAAAAATATGGAAAAGCCTGTCCTTTTGTCGGGGACGGACGGCGTGGGAACAAAGATTCAACTGGCGTTTCTTCTCGATAAACATGACACGGTGGGTATAGACTGTGTGGCCATGTGCGTCAACGATGTGGCATGCGCGGGCGGCGAGCCGTTGTTTTTCCTGGATTACATAGCTTGCGGCAGGAACCGTCCCGAAAAGATTGCGGAAATAGTAAAGGGCGTCGCGGAGGGCTGCAGACAGGCAGGTGCGGCGCTGATCGGCGGAGAGACCGCGGAACATCCCGGACTTATGCCTGAGGATGAATACGATCTGGCGGGTTTTGCCGTGGGACTGGCCGACGAGAAGGACATTATCACAGGGGAGAACATTCTGCCGGGAAATATTTTGGTCGGCATCGCGTCGTCCGGAGTACATTCAAACGGTTTTTCTCTCGTGAGAAAGGTTTTTGATATGACGAGGGAGAGCCTTGACACCTATTATGACGAGCTTGGCGGAACGCTAGGAGAAACCCTTCTCACCCCCACCAGAATATATGTAAAATCCCTAAGGGCTCTGAGGGAAGGGGGAGTTGTCATAAACGGGTGCAGCCATATCACCGGCGGAGGTTTTTACGAGAATATCCCCAGGATGCTTCACGACGGAGTAAAGGCAGTAGTAAAAAAGGACAGCTATCCTGTGCCCCCGATTTTCGGGCTCATCCAAAAGAAGGGGAACATAGATGAAAGGGTTATGTACAATACCTACAACATGGGACTTGGAATGGTGCTGGCAGTGCGGCCGGATCAGGCTCATCTTGCTGTAGAGATTCTTGAGAAAGCGGGAGAGCGCGCCTGGATCGTGGGAGCAGTCGAGCCGGGAGAAAGGGAAGCCGTGGTATGTTAAAGGTTGTAGTGTGCGTTTCGGGCGGAGGCACCAATCTGCAGGCTGTTCTGGACGCAATAGACGACGGAAGGATCACAAACGCGCAGGTGACGGCGGTGGTAAGCAACAACGCCGGTGCGATGGCGCTTGAGAGGGCAAAAAAACACGGTATTCCCGCAATTGTTTTAAGCCCGCGGGATTATCCCGACAGGTCTTCGTTTAACGGCGCTTTCACGCGGAAAATGCTTGAGCTTAATCCCGATTTGATCGTGCTGGCGGGATTTCTTGTAAAGGTGCCGGCCGAGACGGTGGCGGCTTTTGACAACAGGATCGTGAATATCCACCCTTCGCTGATTCCGTCATTCTGCGGTGTGGGCTGTTATGGGCTCAAGGTACACGAAAAGGCGCTGGAACGCGGAGTGAAGATTACGGGCGCGACGGTGCATTTTGTGAATGAGGGAATGGACGAGGGCCCTGTCATAGCACAGAAGGCGGTGGAAGTAAGACAGGACGACACTCCCGAGACACTGCAGAGACGTGTGATGGAGCAGGCGGAATGGGTGCTCCTGCCGCAGGTGATAGACGATATTGCAAACAACAGGATCTTTGTTGAAAACGGAAAAGTAAGGAAAGAGGAAAAAGAGAAAATATGAGAGTATTGATTGTCGGCGGAGGAGGAAGGGAGCATGCCATTGCCACCGCGATGAAAAAAAGCAGGCGGGTTGATCGGATTTACTGCGTGCCGGGAAACGCCGGAATTGCGCAGATAGCGGAATGTGAACCGTCCATAGGAGTTATGGAGTTTGACAAAATAGTTGCATATGCTAAAGAAAAGGCGGTTGATCTGGTCTTTGTCGCTCCCGACGATCCGCTGGTGGGCGGTCTTGTGGATGAGCTTAAGGCGGCGGGATTTCGCGCGTTCGGGCCCGATAAAAAGGCGGCGGTGCTTGAGGGAAGCAAAGCCTTTTCCAAGGAGCTTATGAAAAAGTACAACATCCCGACCGCAGCATATGAGGTTTTTGACGATCCGGACAGAGCGCTTGAATATCTCGAGACAGCAAAAATGCCAATCGTGCTTAAAGCGGACGGGCTTGCGCTGGGGAAGGGAGTTCTGATCTGCAATACTCTTGAGGAGGCAAAGGCCGGAGTAAAGGAGATAATGCTTGACAAACACTTCGGCAGTGCGGGCAACCGCATGGTCATAGAGGAATACATGACAGGCAGGGAGGTTTCCGTTTTGTCATTCGTGGACGGGAAGACGATTCTGCCGATGACGTCCGCACAGGATCACAAACGCGCATTGGACGGCGACAGAGGGCTTAACACCGGCGGCATGGGGACGTTTTCTCCAAGTCCATTCTACACCGACGAGATAGACGCTTTCTGTCGGGAAAAGATTTATCAGCCCACCGTGGATGCCATGGCTGCGGAGGGCAGGGAGTTTAAGGGAGTTATCTTCTTCGGGCTTATGCTTACGCAGGACGGGCCGAAGGTTCTTGAGTACAACGCCAGATTTGGAGATCCCGAGGCGCAGGTGGTTCTCTGCAGGATGGAAAACGACATTATGGATGTGATTGACGCCTGCATCGACGGCACTCTTGATAAGATTGATCTCAGGTTTGAGGACAACGCCGCGGTCTGCGTGGTGCTTGCAAGCAGCGGATATCCCGAGTCGTACCGGAAGGGCTTTGAGATAACGGGACTCGAAAATTTTGACGGAAAAGAAGACTACTATTGTTTCCACGCGGGAAGCAAATTTGACGGTAACGGCCGTATCGTCACAAACGGCGGCAGGGTGCTCGGTATCACCGCAAAGGGCGCCGATTTGCGCGAGGCGAGGGCAAAGGCCTACGAGGCCGTAAACTGGGTGTCGTTTGAAAACAAGTACATGCGCGGCGATATCGGGAAAGCCATTGACGAAGCGTGACTTGTCCTGTCCGGAAAATATTAAATTAACTGAAAGGTGTGATTACTCGTATGGATGTGGAAAGATTACTGATGCCGGAGACATACAATATTCCCCGTATCTGTCAAAAATGCGGCGGAGTGATGATTTTTAAGGGACTTGGGGAGTACAGGTGCGAGGACTGCGGCGAGCAGGCGTACGACGACTACGGCAAGGTCCGCGCCTATATAGAGGAACATAAGGGTGCCACTGCGGCTCAGATCGAAGATGCAATCGGCGTGTCACAGAAGACGATACGGCGTCTGCTCAGGGAAGGAAGACTGGAGGTGGCGGAAGGCTCGAGGATGTTTTTGCACTGTGAACTCTGCGACAAGCCTATCCGTTCGGGACGCTTCTGCCCGGAATGTGAGGTAAAGATGCACCGCAGCATGGAGGCCAGGGACAGAGAGCATGCTCATAAGGAGCTTCACGGCTTCAGCCTGGGACAAAAGGGTGATGAAGGACATAAACGCTTTACGCGGAGCTTATAAATTATCAGGAGAAAAGGGGAAAAACGATGAAAAAGACGAAAGAGTTGATTCATTTACAGGGGCGGGGTCTGTTTAAAAAGATCGTGTTCGCCGCGGCGTTAGTCCTGTCCGTGTCGCTCTTATGGGGGCAGGCTTCCATCACGAGCCTTGCCGATACGGCGGCC
>CANQSE010000207.1 GCA_947626405.1 uncultured Acetatifactor sp.
CACAGCCCGTTCCGCAGGTGGCTCAGCAGGATGTGTCTGGAATCGCCCAGGCTGCGCAGATGCAGCAGCAGTACCAGCAGGCAGCGCAGTACCAGCAGTCAATGCAGTATCAGCAGCATAACGGCGGCAACGCATCTCAGGTCTTGAAGGACAATATAGGAAAAGCCGCGGGTAAAGCCATGCTTGCTGCGGGAAACGGAGCGGATTTCATAAAGCTTTGCCGTCAGAAATCCATCGACAGAGTGGCATCGGAAAACACCCTGCCCATGGAAGAATTTTGCAAAAGGTCGGAACATACTTTTTATCAGAACAAAGTTATGTCGTACCTGCTGCCTTTTCTGGAGGTTGCCGTTATTGCGCTGGCGGTGATATACGCTATCATAGGTATATGTGAATATGTACCGCTCATGGACTATTATTCAAATGGCGCATTAGTATTTATAGGCATATTCCAGGGACTCACAAGCGCGATGCCGTTGTTTCTCATCGCGGCTCTGCTCGGGGTGATTAAGAGGAGCCACGGTCTTGTGCTGGGAATATTGGGAGGCGGGGTTGCGGCTTTGCTGCTCAAATGGATCATCTCAATCGCAATTTTAGGCTTCAGTAAGGGAGATCTGGCGACGCTGTTTGCGGATCTGCCGCAGCTTGCGTTATACATAGGTCTGGCTGCTCTGTATGTTCTGACTGCCGGTGTCCGGTTTGCAGGAAAGCAGATTAAAATGCCGGGGATGCAGCCTGTGCAGAGCGCCCCTTCGCACGCTGAGCCGAATGCTGTCAATACGGCGTCCCCCGTTGGCAAATTCTGTTCACAGTGCGGAGAGCCCATCGAGACCGGCGACCGTTTCTGCGCAAAATGCGGCGCAATAAACGAATAAGCGTGTTATACGTTTTATAAAATTCAGCATGGAATAGGGCCGTCTCTTTAATGAATGAAAATTCTTAAGGCGACGGCCCGTTTTTTACATGCGGCATCAGATTTTAACAAAACTTACCTTTTTATTTTTATTGACACCCGGGTATGCTTTGAATATAATAAAAGTACAGAAATAAGTACAGAAATAAGTACAGAAATAAGTACAGAAATAAGTACAGAAATAGGTACTCTTTTAGAACGGGGGATAACCATGGTTGCAGTAAAGTCTGTAAATGTCAGGGATAACTTCAAAGAATGGTGCGACAAAATAAGTATGGGCGAAACAGTCGTTATTTCAAGACCTCGAAACGAAAATATCTACATGATAAATGAAGCAGAATATAATGCCTTGCAGAAAGCAAAGAGAAATGCTGAATATCTTGCCATGATAGATGAAAGTACATCACAGCTTGAACGTGGAGAAACAATTTCTTTTACGCTGGAAGAATTACAGGCAATGGAAACCGAGGGCTGGAAGCCGACCGAAAAAATTCTTGAATTTAAAAAAAGGCATGGAATACAAATGAAAGGCTGAATCTATGGCAGAAGTTACATTTACTGAAAAGGCAATGGAGCAGTATATCTATTGGCAAGCACAAGACCGAAAAACATTAAAACGAATAAACAGTCTGATAGCGGACATAAACCGAAACGGAGCAATCCAGGGCATGGGCAAGCCGGAATTACTAAAACATGACAAATCCGGATTATATAGTCGCAGGATAGATGAAGCAAACCGCCTTGTATATGACATTGACGCAAAAAACAATATCAGAATTATTTCCTGCAAAGGCCATTATGAAAATTAAATTACGAGGGGCTGTGTATAATCATTACACAGCTCTTTTAGTATATGTATGGCTCTTATATGTGTCTGTCTGCGCGGTAGCTTTTTTACATTATATATGCTATACTTTCGTTAAAGGTCAGTAAAGAAGGACAGTGTGCCGTCCGGTGCCGCAGACTTGCACCGCGGCGGCGGATCGTGCGGAAAGGAACCGGAGCCGATGCAGGGAAGCCAGATAGTCACGGGGATCCTGGCCCATGTGGATGCGGGGAAGACGACTCTCTCGGAGGCGCTTCTCTATACCGCGGGGGCGCTTCGCAAAATGGGGCGGGTGGATCACGGCGACGCTTTTCTCGATACGTTTTCACTTGAGAGGGAGAGAGGAATCACAATATTTTCCAAACAGGCCGGATTGTCCTGGAAGGGGAGGGCAATAACGCTGCTTGACACGCCGGGGCATGTGGATTTTTGCGCGGAGACGGAGCGGACGCTCAGGGTGCTTGACTGCTGCATACTTGTGATAAGCGCGGCGGACGGCGTTCAGGGACACACACAAACGCTCTGGAAGCTGCTGGAGCAATACGGAATACCGACGTTTATATTTGTAAACAAGATGGACAGGCCCGACACCGACGAGGACAGTATTATGGCGCAGCTTGGCGAAAAGCTGAGCCGTGAATGTATAAAGTTTCCGGACGGGATGGGACAGGAGCCTGAAAAGCTTGAAGAACTGTCACTTTGCAGCGAAGAACTGCTGGAGGAATATTTAAACACCGGAACAATCGGCAGAGGATCCGTTGCAAAAGCCATTGTTTCAAGGAAGATTTTTCCCTGTTATTTCGGATCGGCGTTAAAACTTTGCGGAATAGACGAGCTTCTGGACGGACTGTCGCAGCTTGTCCCGTGTCCGGATTATCCGGAGGAGTTCGCGGCCAGGGTGTACAAGATCTCGCGCGACGAAAACGGCAACAGGCTCACGCATTTAAAGGTGACAGGCGGAAGCCTGCGGGTAAAGATGCTCCTGGGCGGACGAAATGACGACACGGATCCGGAGCAGGTGCGGGAGGAGAAGGCGGATCAGCTTCGCGTGTACGACGGCGCCAGGTTTACGACTGTTGAGCTTGTTCCCGCAGGGGGGATATGCGCCGTGACCGGACTGTATAAAACATATGCGGGCCAGGGACTCGGAGAGGAGAGAGACAGCGCGCTGCCTTATCTTTTGCCGCTTATGACATACCGTATTATGCTCCCTGCCGGAATCGACCCCGTAAAGGCGCATGCTCAGCTTATGCAGCTTGCTGAGGAGGAGCCACAGCTTCATGTGGTCTGGAAGGAGAAGCTCAGGGAGATTCATGTCCAGGTCATGGGGGAGGTCCAGCTTGAGATACTTAAAAGTCTCATAAGGCAGAGATTCGGATATGATGTTGAATTTGGGAGCGGCAGTATAGTCTACAGAGAAACCATAACAGAGCCCGTGATCGGAATCGGCCATTACGAGCCGCTTCGTCATTACGCGGAGGTGCATCTTCTCCTTGAGCCGGCAGAGCCGGGAAGCGGTCTGCAGTTTGACACTGTATGCGACGGGGATGTGCTTGACCGAAGCTGGCAGCGGACGATAATTTCAAGTCTTGAAAAGAAAACCCATATGGGCGTGCTGACAGGTTCGCCCGTCACCGATATGAAAGTAACGCTGCTTACGGGGAGGGCGCATCTTAAGCACACCGAGGGAGGGGATTTCAGTCAGGCGGCATACAGGGCGATGCGGCAGGGACTCATGCAGAGCAGGAGTATTCTGCTTGAGCCTGTCATGTCATTTTCGCTGGAGGTCATGACCAATCAGCTCGGCAGGGCAATGTCGGACATCAACAGGATGCACGGAAGCTTTGAGGTTTTTACCGG
>CANQSE010000208.1 GCA_947626405.1 uncultured Acetatifactor sp.
CTGCAATGATTTGACTCTTACGCAGGGCGTACAAATATCAGACTGACTCGGTCAGTCATTCGCAGCAACCGCAGATATTTACAGGCTTTTTGGTCTCAGAATAAATCTGCTCATAATCCCTGCAATGAAGTATCGGTACCAGCGGGTCAGGCTGCTCTAGCGTCTTCTGCACATCTATAACACGCTGATTTGAACTGCCCTTCCAAAGCAGCTTGTTATCCCTGAGCTCATCCATGTACTCGCCGTCCACAACCACATCCACATATTTCATCATCGGGTAATACAGAATATTTTCCCATACGTCCCCTGTATAAAGCCATATCGTCTTCTGCGGATATTTTTCCTTAATCTCCGACATCAGCAACCTGACGTCAAGACGGTTTGCAGGGTGAAGCGGATCCCCGCCGGAAAACGTGATTCCTGAGATATAGCTCTTGTCGAGCTGCTCAAATATCTCCCGTTTTGCATCATCGTCAAAAAGCAGACCACCGTCAGGATCCCATGTGACCGGATTCTGACAGTTTTTACAGCAATGATTGCAGCCTGCCGTCCAGAGAACCACCCTCAGCCCGTCTCCGTTGAGCATATCGTCCTTCGTTATATTATGGTATCTCATATAATCACATACTTTTCCTTTCCGCGATTTCAGCCATCTTGGCGTCATTGAGCCTGGTGGCGCCGTGTACCCGCGAATAGGACAAATACCCGTTCATCCTGTCAATTTTTGTCAGATTGCGGCTGCCGCACTTGGGACAGACATCCATCTCAAGCTCCTGATGTCCGCAGTCGTCGCAATATGCAAGCGAAAGATTTACACCCTCGTAAAAGCCCATATCCATAGCGCGGCGGATCAGCGTCTTCACGGCTTCGATATTGTAGTCGATTGGATATTTTACATACTGTATCTTGCCGCCGTTGCTCAGATCCCAGAACCTCTCCTCAAGATCCTGCTTCTGAATAGGGGTAATATCCTCCGTGACATGACAGTGAAAACTGTTGCTCACATATTCCCTGTCGGAAACGCCCTCCACTATGCCGTATTTCTTCCTGAACTGCTTTACCTGCAGTCCGCAGAGACTCTCGGCAGGAGTACCGTAAATCGCATACAGATGCCCGTCCTGCTCCTTAAATTCGTTTATCTTGTTATTGATATACTCCATTACCTCAAGCGCGAACTGACCGTCTTCAACGAGCGATTTACCGTTGTACAGCTCCTGAAGTTCGTTCAGCGCAGTGATGCCGAAGCTTGCGGTTGCGGATTTTAAAAGCGGCTTAATCTTGTCGTTAAGCTGCAGATGTCCTCCCAGGAAGCCGCCCTCACAGTAGGCAAGAGGATTGGTGGACGCCCGCATCTCGCCAAGATAAGCGTACGTGCGTATATGAAGCTGCCTGATAAGATTCAGATAATAGTCAAGCACTTCATAAAAGTCACGGCTCTCCTTCCTGGCCCTTGCAAGAATCATCGGCAGATGCAGAGACACCGCGCCGATATTGAAACGTCCGACAAACACAGGAACGTCCTTGTCGTCAGCCGGATGCATGCCCCCTCTCTCGTACCAGGGAGACAAAAACGCCCTGCAGCCCATGGGGGATATGATTTTACCATACTGTTTGTAAATTCCGGCCACATAACCCTTTCCAGTCAGGCTGAGCCAGTCGGGGTACATTGTCTTTGCGGAGCACTGCACACCCGCCTCAAACACATCCTCCAGAGGTTTTCCCGGCCCATGAAGGTTCTCGTCATACAAAAATACAATCTTGGGGAACAGTACGGGCTTTTTGCACTCTTTCTTTCCCTGTCCCTTTCTGCGCACATTCAGCATTGTAATTGTGGCAAGACGGGCAAACTTTCCGGTTCCGGTTCCTGCCGTAACCGTTATAAACGGATAGTCTCCTCTGCTGCTCGCCACAGTGTTAAACTTGTACTCCCATCCCTGGAAGCCCTGCTCGTACTCCTTTACGACATCAGCGTAAGCTTCAGCTTCGGCGGTATCGCGGTCAATTCCGAGGCGAATATATTTATCAATATATTTTTTATAAGATTTTTCGGCATAGGGCTCAAGAATCAAGTCCACGCTCGGCACCGTAAATCCGCCGTACTGCTGGCTTGCGGCGCTTAAAACGATATCTCCTATCACGTCGAAAGCGACATCGAGAGTTTTGGGCTCGTTGTACCATATATTTCCCATCTCAAAACCGCCGGTGAGCACATTTTGTACGTCAAAAAGGCAACAATTCATTGTGTCTCTCCTGGCTGACATGTCGTGTACATATATATATCCGTCCCTGCACGCCTGGATCTCCTCGGTCGTCAGGAAGAATTTCTGATACAGCTCCTTGTTTAGCTGGTTAAAAATCAGGCTTCTCTTGGTGGATACCAGGGCGGAATCCGTGTTTGCGTTCTCCTTGTCCCCGATATACATGATGGACTGACTCTTTTTATATACGTCGTCCAGCATTCTGACAAAATCCTGCTTATAATTCCTGTAATCACGATAGCTCTTTGCCACCACGGGTTTTACCTGTTCGAGCGCGCTTTCCACAATATTGTGCATGACAGGGATAGGAATACTGTCGGACCCCATCTCGTCAACCTTGTCTACGACAAACTGACAGATCCGGCACTCCTCATCCTCGGTAAACTTTGTCAGCGCACGATAAGCGCTCTTTCCCACTGCGTTAATTACCTTTTGCACGTTGAAGGCTTCTCTGCTTCCGTCCTTCTTTATCACGAAGACATCCCTGGCGGGTCTGAACCTTGTGCCGTAATCAACGTTTTCCGAAACCGCCTGATCAAAATTACTGCTCATTCCACCCATCATTCCTTTCTTACCATCATCCGTGACTGTCCACTGTATTGTACTTGTCCTGCACTAAATCTTGTTGCCGTGCTGTCAATCTTCATCTATATATTGTGTCTCGCAAGTACAAGTATAGAATATCTTACACTGCTTGTCAACGCCGTAGTGAAAAAAATTCACCTGAATTTATAAAATCCAGGTGAATCATTCCTGATTGTGATCCGGCAGGCCGGATCGAAGCTTCATTGTGTTTACGATATCGGTCAGCCATGCCTGATACTGCTCCCTCACGGGTTCAGGACCTATGATGACCGCCTCCCTGCCGATACCTGCCAGCCATCCGAAAAACTGACCGCTTACGACCACCTTCGTCCTCATTCTGAAAATCCTGTCAGTCATTGGTCTTATATCGGCATCGCGCCCAAACCTGTCCAACACCACGCCGATAAGCCTGTTTGGAAACTGGAGCGTCACTGTTTCCTCCTGTCCCCCGAACATTCCGAAGGTCTGGTTTGTGTATAATGCGGGATCGGTTTTTTCAAACTGCTCCATGCCCTCGCGTGACTCTTTTAACGTCGTGACCTGACCCATTTTATCCACGCGGTAGTGCTTCATCATTCCGTCCGCGCTGTCGTATGCGGCCAGATAGTAATTTTCCTCCCGCCATATTAACGCCCAGGGACTGACCACCCGCAGGATATCGTCCCTCGGGACAAGCTCCTTTTTAAGGTTCCAGTCCATATACTGAAAGCTTATCTTTTTGTTTTCCTGAATGGCTCTGTGTAT
>CANQSE010000209.1 GCA_947626405.1 uncultured Acetatifactor sp.
ACTTTTTTTACATTTTTTTCTATCTTTTTATCTATCTTCCAGACCGCCGGCCAGGATAAAATCGACGGCCTCCAGATACCCTTCCAGCCCGTGTCCGTAAATCTGTCTGTCACAGACCGGGGCCGTCACTGACACCTTGCGAAATTCCTCCCGCGCGCTTATATCCGATATGTGTATCTCCACCTTTGGGACAGTTATGCTTGCAAGCGCATCCCGTATTGCATAGCTGTAATGTGTGTATGCCCCGGGATTTATAACAATTCCGTCCGTGCCGTCAAAGTATGCTTCCTGAATCCTGTCGATTATCGCGCCCTCATGGTTGCTCTGATAATTCACAATCTCACAGCCGCTTTCCACGGCCTTCTGATTAATCATATCAAGCAGAGCCTGATAGTTCTGCGTGCCGTAAATATTTTTTTCCCTTATTCCGAGGAAATTAAGGTTTGGTCCGTTTATGACAAGTATTTTTTTCGGTTTCAATTTTCCGCCCTCCGTATAAGTTTTTGTTCTATTTCATCCGCAATTGCTCCGCAATCCCGCCCGTCCACATTTACAATCAGATCAGCACATTCCGAATAGGCGCTTTTGCGCTCCTCAATAAGCTCCCTTATCCTGCCCAAAGGGTCGGCGCATTGAAGCAGGGGTCTCGTCGTGTCGCCCTTAAGCCGCTCATAGACCGTCTCAGGCCGAATGTCAAGCCATACCACCGTCCCAAGGCGTTTTAACAGCTTTCTGTTTTCAGGGTTTACCGGAGTCCCGCCTCCCAAAGAGTAAACCGCAGGCCCCTCCCCGCTCTCCGCAAGCTCCGACAGAAGCTTTGTCTCCGCGCGGCGAAAATAATCCTCACCGTACCGCGAAAAGATTTCGCTGATTTTCATTCCCTCACGCTTTTCGATAAGCCTGTCAGTGTCCTCGACAGTCGTTTTCATGCGGCAGGCCAGCTCCCTTCCCAGGGTTGTCTTTCCGCTCCCCATAAACCCCATGAGGACGATATTCTTTGCGCTTTCCTCCTGTATTCCCATCTCGGCCTTCATGGCTTTAAAGGCTTTCTTTGCAAGCGCGGAATCCACTTCCTTCCCCGTCCAGAGCTCATAAGCTATAATTCCCTGGTAGAGGAGCATTTTAAGCCCGTTAAAAGCTCTTGCGCCGTTCTCTCTGGCAAGAGACATAAATTTTGTCTCGGCAGGGTTAAACACGAGATCATATCCCGTATACATATTTCCGTAAAAATCGGGATCGGTTATTACGGCTTCATCGACTTTGGGATACATGCCGATGCTGGTTGCCTGGATCGCCAGGAATTTCTCACCGCCAAGCAGCTTCCTGTACTCGGAAAGCTCAAGAGCGCTCACATTCCTGTTACCTCCGGCGCCGTTTACCTCGTCCGCGATCCTTTCCGCCTTTTCAAGTGTGCGGTTAAGTATTATGATCTCACCCGCGCCTTTAAGCTTAAGGAGCATTGCAACTGCCCTTGCGACGCCTCCCGCGCCAAGTATGACCACCTTTTTCCCTTCTATTTCCACGCCGTCTTCGCACATTGCCCTGTACAGACCGGGCATGTCCGTGTTGTGTCCGATGAAACCTCCGTCCGTCCTCACCAGCGTGTTGACTGCGCCGATCCTCTCCGCAAGAGGATCAAGACCCTTAAGAAAGGGAATGACCTCGCTTTTATACGGCACCGTAACGTTGCAGCCCAGCAGATTAAGGGCATATATGCCGCGGACTGCGTCTCCCACATATCCGGACGGCACGTGAAAAGGCACGTACACCAGGTTTTCTCCCATTGCATCCGCCAGAGTGTTATGTATGGCCGGCGACATAGTGTGTTCTACCGGATTTCCAATCAGCCCGCACAGGCGGGTGCGTCCGTCAATCTTCATGGTTTTCCCTCCAGAGCATGTTTTCGGTTTGCCGCGACACGCCGCTTTTCACAGACTACTGAGGCCGCTTTGCCGTGTCCCCGCCTGCCGCAGACGGCTGCCGTCTTTTTGATCTGTGATAAAAGAACATAACGATTTTCTCCAGCTTGCGCTTGAGCACAATCTGAATTTCCTCCCGGGGATGTATGGGCTTTACAAGATACGTAACTATTCCCATATTTTTTGCCCCCCACACATCGGTAAAAAGCTGATCACCCACTGACAATGTATTCTCGGGAGTCGTTCCCATGAGCTTCATTGCCTTCTCGTATCCTTTTTTCCCCGGCTTTCCCGCCCTGAAAACATAGGGTGAAGCCACGTCCTCAGCAAAGGATTTAACTCTGGGCTCCTTGTTGTTTGACAACAGCGTCGTCCCGTACCCCAGCATCCTCAGCCTTTCAAAGAGCCCGCGCGCCCTGTCGTCAGCGGCGGCTCCGTGCGGCACAAGAGTATTGTCAATGTCAAATACCACTCCCCTGTACCCCATGCGGTAGAGATGCTCATAGTCTATATCATAGGCGTTTTCCGCCTCGTTGTCCGGATAAAAACGCTGCAGCATAATTTTTCTCCCGTCAGAATTTTCGTAACAGTTACGGCTTCAGCGCTCATTTCCGCCGAGTAAACCGCCTTCCATCGCGGCGATCCGATCCGCCGCTTCACTGATATGATCCGTAAGCTTGCGCTCCTCCACTCCCGTCACCTGGGCGTTGCAGCGGCTCATGGGGATCAGAATGACGGGTATGTCACAGGAAGCCACAGCCTCCGCCATAGCCGGCGTTATCTCCCCCAGCATGGCGTTTGCCATAACTATTCCGATTGGTCCCACGATTACATCCGCCCTTTTGCAGTTGTATATCACGGCGTTCTCACCGGTTGCCCCGACACAGACGCCGCCCTTCATCATATTTGAGGTGGCGGCAGCGTTTGTGCCTACGGCCACAATCTCGGCCTGCGGGCATCTTTCCGACAGCGCTTCCACAAGGCTTCGGCCCACTCCGCCTCCCTGTCCGTCAACAATCATTATTCTCATGCTTATACCCCTGGCGCGCTTCATTCAGCACGCATACAAACAGAATTTGAAAGTTTACTTTCAGACTTTATACATCTGATGCGTATTAACGCATATGTCAAACAAAATCAGCAAGCGCCGCATGCCGATAAAACAGGCAGAATCATTACCGATTTCGCCGCGACTCTGTAATAATAACATGGCTCATTGAACTTATTCAAGCGGCTTGCGGAAATTTTCTGCAAACACCTGTGTAAATTTTCTGCAAACACCTGTGTAAATTTTCTGCAAACACCTGCGGAAATTTTACGCAGATGTATTTTAATTTGCGAATCTGCATATTTGCGAATCTGCATAAGTCCTCACAGATCTCATAAAGTGCCTTACGGATTAATCCCAGTATACACAATATCAGGGCTTATGTCATCCGTATCTTTAAAAAGAATTGAGAATTTAAAAAGATTTGAAAATTTAAAAAAAATTGAGAATTTCACAACATGTGATCGGCGGCGGGCGGATTATGTCTCAGACAGGCAATTGAATAACACATACGGACCCTTACGCCATTTTAACAACAAGCGTTATATAGAAGCATTCATCACGAATATCAGCATATACCTCTCCATTCATGAGCCCCATCAGCCTTTTGCATAT
>CANQSE010000210.1 GCA_947626405.1 uncultured Acetatifactor sp.
CTGCACTGGCAAAACAAAAGCGATTTGCAGTACATATACTCCTCAAAGCTTGCGTGCTCGCCAACCGTGCCGATATGATCCGGCTCGAGATTTGTGAATACCCCGTAATCAAAGACAAAACCCTGCGTCCTGTGAAGCATGAGCGCCTGCGAGGAGACCTCCATGACCACAATCTCGATCCCTTCCTCGACCATCCTCGCGAAATATTCCTGTAAAAGATACGACTCAGGCGTGGTATTTTCAGCATGTATATGAGTTTCACCGATTATGATCTCTATCGATCCGATAAGACCGACCCTGTAGCCCGCATGCTCAAGAACCGACTTCACAAGATAAGATGTCGTCGTCTTTCCCTTTGTGCCAGTGATGCCGATAGTCTTAAGTCTTTGCGCAGGGTGTCCGAACCATGCCGCCGATATAAACGCCATCGCATAACGCGTATTCTCCACCCTGACGACAACGGCGGCGCTGTCCTCCGGCAGCTCCACCTCCTTCGACACGAGCAGGGCGGCCGCCTTGGCCGCGGCCGAAGCCGCAAAATCGTGGCCGTCAAAATTTACTCCCTCTATACATATAAACAGGCAGCCATCTTTCACCTTTCGGGAATCGTAGACAACCCCTGAGATTTCAGTGTCGCCGCTTCCTTTGAGAATTGTATATTCTAAACCTTCCAACAGATCATTAAGCTTCATGAGCCACATCCTCCCTCTTATCCATATGTTTTATTTTACTCTATTTCACAAAATTCTACCACCCCAAAATGGTTAAAACAAAAGAAAACAAAAAGAAAACGGAAAGCCCCGGCATGGTTAGTCGGGGCTTTCCGTTCTTATGAGGGGGGAGATAGTGATTTCATCAACTATCTGTAAAACAATATAAAGCCAAAATGTGTTCAAATTGTGTTTTATTTCTTATCAAAAAATAAAATTAATAAAAAATTAATGCTGCGACTCAAGAAGCTTTAGATATTTTTCAACAGAGACAGAACCGTTTTCCTCTGTCAGCGCGTTTGCCGCCGCTAAAGCTACAGCCTTTGAGAGAGCCGTCTCCATGCCATCCCCTGCCAGAGCGCTCATACAGAGGGAGGCCACAGCCGCGTCCCCGCATCCGACGGTGTTCACCGCCTTAACCTTAACGGCCTTTTTGAACACAACGCCCTGTCCGTCACAGCCCAGCAGCCCGCGGCTCCCAAGTGAAACAGCCACGTTCTCTGCTCCCGCGTCAAGTATCCTGCGGGCCTGCAATGCAATTTCGTCCTCTCCCGAAAGCGTCCTCCCCGCAAGGTATTCAAGCTCCCTTTTGTTTGGTTTGACAAGATACGGCCCCGCCTCAATCCCAAGTCGCAGCGCCTCCCCTGACGTGTCAAGCACAGCCCTGCAGCCCGACATGCGGCAGATTTTTATCAGAACGGAATAGATATCGTCGGGCACTCCGCGCGGCAGGCTGCCTGAGAGTACGGCCATCTCACAATATTCAACGCATCCCGTGAACTGTTTAATAAACTTGCGCAGCTCGTCGTCCGATATGACGGGTCCCGGCTCCAGAATTTCCGTGACCGTCCCGTCGTCCTCCACAACATTTGTGTTTGTCCTCGTCTCACCTGAAATTTTGGTAAAATGACACCCGATCCCCATTTCTTCCAGCGAGTCAGCGATAAAAGTCCCTCCTGTCCCGCCCAGGAACCCCACGACCTCCACGGGGATACAAAACGTGCGAAGCACCTTCGCGACGTTGACGGCCTTTCCGCCTGCCACGCTTTTTGCGCTGTCAAGCCTGTTCACTTCGCCTGCGGCCATGTGTTTAAGCCGGCAGGTCCTGTCCACCGCCGGATTAAGAGCAACTGTAAGAATCACATTATCCCCGCCTTTCAGCAGTAATGCTGCATAATGTACTGGATCTCAGTCTTTCCGCGGAACGTGTTTTTTGAAAGCCTGTACGCCACTGACACCCTGCATCCGCCCTGCCCGCCGTAAAGCGCCGCGGCGCTTCCCTGTCCGTATTTTTCATCCAGAAAGCAGTCGAATTTATTCCTGTCCCCGAAAAAAACAACCTGTCTTATATTTCCCTCCGGAGTCCGCACACGATATTTTCCGTACTTTTTTTCAGCCCCCATCGCATACCCTGAGATAAAGACCAGATCCCTCTGGGCGAAAAGAGGCTGCGGGTTTCCAACGCCGAAGGGCTCGAGAAGCTCAAGCTGGTCTGCGATCTCTGAGACGTCGTAATCAAGCGGCATCGGCACGTCAATATGCACTCTGGGGGCAAAATCCTCCTCGGTCATGCCGCATCCCATGTTCAGATCACGGCGCAGAGCTTCTATATCCTCCTCGCGCATTGAAAGTCCGGCCGCCATGGCGTGTCCGCCGAATTTGGTAAAATATTTCTTTACGGCCGTCATGGACCTGTACATGTGATATCCTTCCACGGAACGGCCAGAGCCCTTTACGCCGTCAAGCCCTCGTGTCAGAATAAAAACAGGGTGATTGTATCTCTCCCTGATCCGTCCTGCTATGATCCCCGCAAGGGACTCATGCACTTCGGGCAGGAAAATCACCATCACCTTGTCGTTTTCCATATGATTTTCAACAATATAGCGCTCCGCCATGACGACTCCCTCGGCCGTCAGGTTTTTCCGGCTGTCGTTTAGCTCCTTGAGCTCTCCTGCCGCGGCCATGGCCTCCTGCACGGAACGGCTCTGCAAAAGCTCAAGCGCCCTTTTTGCCGTGTCAAGCCTCCCTGTGGCGTTTAAACAGGGACCAAGCACAAATCCCAGGTGGTACGCCGAAATATGCCCCTGCTCAAGGCCGTTTACTGCCATCAGCGCTCTAAGTCCCTGATTTGCGGTGTTTTGAAGCCTCTTTAGCCCTTCACGCACAATGATTCTGTTTTCGTCCTTAAGCTCCATGACGTCGCACACAGTGGCGAGCGCGGCAAATTCCAGAAATTCATCAAGCGCCCCTTTAAGCTCAGTGCTTCCGGATTCTTCTGCCAGCGTCTGCATAAGCTTATACGACACCACCGCCCCGCAGATTCCGCAGAAAGGATACGGGCAGTCCTCGCGTTTCGGATCCACAACGGCATCGGCGGGAGGCAGGAGTTGTCTTGTCACTCCGTCTTCCCCCGTCTCAAACGGCACCTCATGGTGATCCGTTACAACGACCCGCATTCCAAGTTCGCGGGCGTTCTCAATCTGCGGTGCGGCGGCAATGCCATTGTCGCAGGTTACAATCATGCCCACGCCGTCCTCAGCCGCCTCCCTGATCAGGTTATCATTCAGACCGTACCCGTCATGGATGCGGTGAGGGATTGCGGTGTCCGCATCGGCTCCCAATATATTAAGGCCCTTTGTCAGAATATATGACGAGCAGATACCGTCCACATCGTAATCGCCAATCACTCTGAGCTTTACATTTTCACGCACCGCTTCAAGGATCAGCTCCGCCGCCCTGTCCATATCCTTTAAGAGCCGGGGCGGGTGACAGTCGCAAAGCGTACCGTGCACAAACATTTTTACCTGATCTTCATCGGTAAGATCGCGGTTTCTCAGTATTCTCGCCACCACTGGGCTTATGTGAAAT
>CANQSE010000211.1 GCA_947626405.1 uncultured Acetatifactor sp.
CCACCCAACTGGTCGATTACAGCTTCGACGGAGAAAATATCTATACCATGGAGGGCAACACAGTTGTCGGAGAGGAATACGAAGAATTTTATCCTGACAAAGAAGCCTTAAAGGATTTAATGATACAGATTTTTTATCGGGAAGTGGATCCGCAGGAACAGGCATCCGCTCAATAACGTTGATAGTACAGGTATTAGGGGGAATCTTTCTGAGATTACCCTTAATATAAATGTCACATGCAATTTTATGAAAGGAGGAGATTCCCATGAAAAAAAGAATTTTGGCATTATTATGTGCCGCTGTCATGGTAACAGGTATGAGTGTCACGGCATTTGCCGCAGGCAGCCCTACCGCAGGTTCCAACAGCGGGACATCAACTGGAAGAACAAGCGCCACGGCAGGCGGGGTAGCCGGAAATTCTGGCAGCACCACCTCCGCGCCTTCGTCCGCACCTGCAACTACTTTAACTGTAGGCGGCGGCAACCAGTCTTTCAGTGAGTCTACGCTCAGCTTCTTTGCCACCGACACAAAGGTTGAAGGCGGCGTTGTTACGGCTGTTTCCGTCGATACCGCACAAGAAGCTATTGCTGAGGCAAATAAGCTTTATGGAGACGACACCTTTGTCGCTTCTGTCGTAGACATTAACGTGCCCAATGCGTCTTTCCCCTACAAGCTGACCATCAACTGCTCTAACGTATGGGCCGGTCAGACTGTCACCGTACTGCATAAGGTGGGAGACACCTGGGAGCGTTTAAATCCCAATGATATATCCGACAATTCCGTTACCGTTACCGTTAACTCTTTCTCTCCTTTTGTTATCGTTATCGATACGAACCCGACTTCATCTCCCAAGACCGGCGATCCTTCTCTGCTGGTTAGCGGACTGGCGGGTATTTTCGGAGCAGGTTCCATTCTGACCCGCAAAAAGATCAGAAAGTAATATTTTTTATTTTTTCCAGATGTGCATGTGACATGTCAGGGAATCCAAAACCGCCGCACAACCAACTGGCCGTGCGGCGGTTCTCTATATATTACAAACTGTCTTTAATTCCTCCGCCCTTTTGTCCACATGCTTCAGGAAAATACCGCTCATGTACAGTGAAATAAAGAAAGCGATCACAAACGCAGCCGGCTGGGCCTCCTGAATACCTGCCATTCCTCTCAGATGCGCAAGGATCAGGAGCACGGGGATAAATACGACACCGCTTCTCATGGAAGAAGCGACGGCCGCCAGAGCCCTCTGTCCCGTACTCTGGAAGCCCATCTCAGTAACCATGGTGATTGGCACAGTTATAAGCGTCAGCGCCTGCAGCCGCAGAGCCCTGAGCGCAAAATCAACAACCTCCGCATCGTCCCTGAACACCAGGATCAGCGGTTCTGCAAAAATGTACACCGGAATTACAGTAATGATAAGCAAAAGCTCAGAGAGCCCGAAGGTAAACCAGAAAGCCTTCTTCACTCGGTCATATTTCGCCGCCCCGTAATTAAAGCTGCTCACAGGCTGAAATCCCTGTCCGATGCCGATTGCAAGCGCCATCACAAAGAAGCTGATGCGTGACACAATGCTCATGGCTGCGACGGCGGCGTCTCCGTATACGGAGGCATTTGAATTAAGCAGTATGGTAGCCACGCTGTTTAATGCCTGCCTCAGCAGACTTGGGAATCCTGTCGCCGCAATGTTTCCCACTGTCTTAAGGTGCCAGTCCGCACAGGAGATCCTGATCTTTGTCTGTGTCCTGCCTGACAGGAACATGTAGAGCAGTATCAGAAAGCTTATAAACTGGGAAACAGCAGTGGAGATTCCCGCTCCCTCCACTCCCAGGTGAAATCCGAAGATCAGGACGGCGTCTCCAGCGATGTTAAGCACTCCCCCCGTCATCAGCCCCAGCATACCAAGCCTGGCCCTTCCCTCGTAACGCAGCAGATTATTCATCGTCAGGCTTGAGGACATAAACGGGGCCGCCAGAATGATCCAGAAAATATAAGTCTTTGCATAAGGGGCGATTGTATCGGTGCTTCCCAGTGCATAGACCAGCGGCTCCAGGAATATAAGGCTGCACAGGCCAATCAGCGCCCCCAGCATGAGAGACATAAAAAAACCTGTAGATGTATAACGTGTCGCCGTATCGTCGTCCCTATGCCCGAGACTTCGCGACATAATGCTCCCCGCGCCCTGCCCGCACATAAAAGCGACAGCCTGCAGAATTGACATAAAACCGAATACGACGCCCACCGCTCCGCTTGCGCTGTTGCCAAGCGTCCCTACAAATGCCGTGTCCACAAGATTATAGATGTTTGTCACAAGCATGCTCAGGACTGTGGGAACCGCAAGCCCCGCCACAAGCTTTTCCACAGGCGTCTCCGTCATCTTTACGTACTGTCTGTTCTGAATCTCCGTAGCTGTCTCTGCCATGTAAACTTACTCCATGATAAAATTATTTTTCCCTGCCAAGACGCCTGTAAAGCGCAAAATACATAGTTACGAAACACGCAATGCCGCCTATGGCATTTGAAATCGGCTCGGCCATAAAAACTCCGTTGACACCCATGCCTATCCACGGAAGGATCACGGTAAGCGGCGCAACGATCACCGCCTTTCTCAACAGAGAAAAGAAGATGGCATGACGCGCATATCCCAGCGCCGTAAACGCCGACTGGCCGGTAAACTGAAAGGACATAAAGAAAAATCCGAAAAAATACAGTTTCAGGGCATCCGCCCCGGCTTCTATCAGCGCGGGGTCATCAGCAAAAACAGACAGCAGAAAATGAGGCGACATAATGACCGCAAACCATGCGGCCAGAGTATAACATATACCCAATAAGGCCGTAAAACGTATTCCCTGCCGCACTCTGTCATACTGCTTTGCGCCATAATTGTAACCCAGAACCGGCTGTGAACCGCTTGTGATTCCGTTTACCGGAAGCGCCAGAATCTCACGCACGGAATTGAGCACTGTCATTACCCCGACATACAAATCCCCGCCGTACACCTTCAGCGTGGCGTTGCACACCACCTGTACCAGACAGTTTGTTCCCTGCATGATAAATCCGGACATTCCCAGCGTGACTATTTCACGGGTCAGCTTCCGGTCCACTTTCATGTTGCAGAATTTAAGCTTAAGAATCGCTTTCTTTCCCGTCAGGAACCGAAGCGCCCAGAAGCAGGAAACCATCTGGCTTAAAACCGTCGCAAGCGCCGCGCCGCTTACCCCCATATCGAGCGCAAAAATAAAGACCGGATCAAGCACAAGATTAAAAATCGCTCCGATCAATGTGGTCAACATTCCTACCCGCGGAAAGCCCTGAGCGTTGATAAAGCCGTTCAGTCCGGTTGAAAGCATCGAAAACGACGTTCCAAACAGATAAATCTTCAGATACGCGTCGGCGTAAACATAGGAATCATCGCTGGCGCCAAAAAGATACAGCAGCGGTCTGCGAAAGAAGCAGCAAAACATAAAAAGGATAACGGAGGTCCCCAGGAGGAGGGAAAAGGTATTTCCGAGAATCTTTTCCGCCCGCTCCTTTTGCTGAGCGCCCCTTGCTATGGAAAACAGCGGCGCGCCTCCGGTGCCGTA
>CANQSE010000212.1 GCA_947626405.1 uncultured Acetatifactor sp.
CGCTTAAGTCTCTCATACTGCTCGTACAAAAGACCGTGGCCGTCAAGCGTGATGCTCTTTGCATAGAGCTGGTATTTTCCGTCCCTCTCGTACACATCGACGGATCCGCCCACTACTACCTGCTGCCCTTCGGACAAACGAAAAGAAAGACCCGAACGGCTGCCTGCGAACATAACGCAGCTTATCGTACCCTTAGGGTCCTTTAACGTAAAATAGATATGTCCGGAGGGATGATACTTGCAGTTGCTGACCTCTCCCTTTACAAAGAGGCTCTGCAGCAGATAATCGTGCACGAACATATTTTTTATATAGGAATTAAGTTGTCCGACCGTATATACGCTTCGAATCTCAATCACCCAGCTTTAATATTTTTGCCAGAATGGCGTTGACGAAACCTCCCGAATTATCCTGACCGTACTTTTTTGCAATCTCCACCGCTTCGTTGATTGCGACGCCTGCGGGTATATCGTCGTCATATTTAATCTCATATACGCCAAGACGCAGGACGGCAAGCTCCACCTTGCCCATCCGGCTTGTGTTCCATCCCTCGGTATTATCGTTTATGAGCCTGTCGATCTCGTCCAGCCTGTCGTTTACGGCCTGATATCTGGCTCCTATCAGTTCGGCTTCCTCAGGCGCTCTCATTGTATCGCTTTCCTGAAAAAAAAGCCTTATTTGTTCGGGCATGTCCTCCCTGGGATGAAACTCTGCCCTGAATAAAAGCATAAATACCTGTTCTCTCTGCTCGTGGCGTCCCATTTTTATCTCTGATTTCCTCTTAAATCTCTCTCAGGCCTTTACCTTGACGCCTGCTATGCGGATATTTACGTCGTTGCAGCTTAATCCGGTCATATTTTCTATTGCCGCCTTAACCTTAGCCTGTACCTTCTGACAGGTGTCGGGAATGTTGTACCCGTACTCCATGGTCACGGCAAGGTCCACCCTGACGCTGTTGTCAACCACCTCAACCTTGACGCCCTTTGTCAGCTTTTTCATTCCAACCTTGCTCATAAGCTCATTGGTGATTGTTCCGACCATGGCGCTTACCCCGTCGACCTCAGTAGCCGCAAGCGACGCTATCATCGCAACCACATCGTCGGCGATCCGTACCGAGCCGATATTCTTTTCGTCAATCATTACGCCTTCATTCTCCATGTCCGTATTCTCCCGCTTTACAACAGGCCGTTTCTCTGCCTTTTTTGCCATTCCGATACCTCCTGTTCACGCCGCGCACGCCCTTAAAACGTACATGCAAAATCATTATACCATAAGATTTATTCTTTTGTCACCCAAAATGTCAACGACATCTGCTCATCGTTTTTCGTGTAGGCAATGCTGCCCCTGCTATCATTAATATAATCGAATATTTCCTGTCCGTCAATCATCGCATCCACTATACTTTCGTAGCACTCTCCGGTGGCGCATTTGATTGTGATGTCATTTCGGCCGTTTTCAAAATTTCTCTGAAAAAGCTCCGCCATCTGATCCCTGTCGTAATCGTAAAACAGGGCGCCCTCCTTAACGTAATAATTCGCCGCGGTGTCCGTACACTCAGGCATCCGCTGCGAGGAGTCGATTTCGTGCGTCCTCAGAAGCTCCCGCGTGGTCACATTCAGATAATCGTAATTAATTTCCGGAATGTTTTCAACCGTACCGCTGCCGTCTTCCCCAAGCTGATACGAAGCGTCTCCCCACGTGGTGTCAACGTAATAATAGCTTCCGTCAATATTTACAATGTTCCAGGCATGTCCCTCTCCCGTATTCACAGTACCCTGGACAAGCGCACATTCCACACCCATACGGTTAAGCAGGTACTGCGTGGCCTTTGCATATCCCTGGCAGACCGACACGTGGTTTACAAACACTGAATAAATATTCTGGTTGTCCTCAGCGTCAAGACTGTAATCAGTCTCTCTTATCAGGGTGTCGTAGACGTACTTTACCTTCTCATACTCCCCTGCGCCGCTGTCGATACCCTTAAGGATTTCGTCCACCGCCTCGGAAATCATCGCCTGCCTTTGCTTTGCAGTCTCCTTGTCCACGCTGTATTTTCCGGAAAACTCCACCGACAGGATGTCGTCCTCACTCTGGTACTTTGCATATTTTACATAGGAATACCCTTCCACATAAAAAAGCTCCGGATGATCGTTGAGCACGCACTGAAAGATTTTGTCTATGGAATTTTCGTCAAGGCCTTCCTCCAGCCCTTCATCGGACAGCTTCGTCTCCGTCTCAAAGTTTCCCAGGATCCGCTCCATATCGCGGTACCATATTTTTTCGGCGTCGTCAAGCGTCCTGTAAAAAAAGCCGCTGCCCTCCTCAAGGAAGCTGTATTTCTCTGAGTCGCCGTCCTCCTGTTCAATATAGTCCCGTGAATCCGCTTCCCTGCTCTGCTCGCTGCGCCCCCCGTCAGAATCGTCACCTGCGCTGTCAGGCAAAAGCCCGGCGCAGCCTCCCAAAATCATTGCAACAATCAGCAAAACCAAAGCGGCCGCAGTATATTTTTTTCTTTTCATATATTACTCCCGTATTTTTAATACGCAGCGGTAAATACCGTGTCCGTCCGCCGCTTAATTTCTGCTAAATTCCGTCAGCACAAGCCCTTTGTTTCTGTCAACTGTCATCCCGACGCTCCATGCGTTTACAAACAAAAGCAGAGGATTGCCCTTCATGTCCTTAACCTTTTTCATGTCGGATGTGCCTGTGAGCTTTGAGATGTCAACCTCGTCCTTGTTTTCAATCCATCTGATATGCTCATATGGCAGGTTTTCCAGCCTGATCTCAACGTTGTACTCGTTTTCAAGCCTGTATTTTAACACGTCAAACTGCAGCACTCCCACAACTCCGACAATGATTTCCTCAAAGCCCGTATTGTACTCCTGAAATATCTGGATTGCACCCTCCTGCGCAATCTGCTCGATGCCCTTTACGAACTGTTTACGCTTCATGGTGTCCACCTGGCGCACTTTTGCAAAATGCTCCGGAGCAAATGTCGGTATTCCCTCATACTCGAACCTGTCCTTTGGCATACAGACCGTGTCCCCTATGGAAAACAGCCCGGGATCAAACACGCCGATTATATCCCCCGCGTAGGCCTCGTTTAATATTTTTCTCTCGTCAGCCATTATCTGCTGGGGCTGTGAAAGGCGCATCACCCTGTTGCCCTGCACGTGCCTGACCTCCATCTGGGCGTCAAATCTGCCTGAGCATATCCGCATGAATGCGATCCTGTCCCGATGGGCTTTGTTCATATTTGCCTGGATCTTAAACACAAACGCGCTAAATTCATGCTCCACGGGGTCGATAAGACCCACATCCGCCTTCCTCGGCAGAGGGGCGGTAGCCATCTCGAGGAAATGCTTTAAAAATATTTCCACTCCGAAGTTCGTAAGCGCCGAACCGAAGCATACAGGCGTAAGATCCCCGCTTCTTACCTTCTCAAGGTCAAACTCGGCGCTTGCACCGTCCAGAAGCTCAATCTCCTCCAGAAGCTTCTCCTTCTGCCCCGGCAGCAGCACCGCGTCCGCCTCGTCCACCGTCAGCACCTCATCCTTGCCTTCCTTCGTCCCCTTCTC
>CANQSE010000213.1 GCA_947626405.1 uncultured Acetatifactor sp.
ACGCAGAATAAGCTCTTGCGGCGCCTGCCGTGAAAGGAGTATTGGCAGCATCTCGTCCGACGTGGAAAGGTACACTGAGAGCAGTGTCCCAAGAGAGATAACCCCGCCCGCGTAAAGACCGGAAGCGGCGGCGGAAAAACCGCACTGGGGCACGATTCCAAGCAAACCTCCCAGAACAGGGCCGAAGCGTCCGGCTTTTCTCATCATAACCTGAGCCTTGTCCTTTGTCCTGTGTTCAAGGTATTCCATTGCCAGATACGTCAAAAACAAAAAAGGGATCAGTCTCAGGGTATCCGTAATAGTGTCCTGTATCACCTGTATCATTCTTATGCCTTTCTGTATCAATACCGTTACGAATCTACAAACCTAAAAAGCTCCTGATGCAAATGCAACTCATTTGCATCAGGAGCTTTAACTATACCATATTTTACGAAATTGTCAAGCGCAGGTCACCTGTCAGGCTCTCCCCGCTTACGCGGCGGATTTATACGCAGCCTCTTAAAATGCGTTATATGACGGTATCATAAAGGAAATTTCCCTGCGCGTTGTATTTTCCGTCTGCGTTGTAGCTCGTCGCGGCATCGGCATTGGTGGTCATGTAATAATTTACAAGCGATACGTTTGCGGCAACCGAAGCGCCATAATCGTTAAAGAACGCCTTCACCTGTGACATATCGGATTTTTTGAACTTATCCTCGTCAATCTTAAGGCTGCCGTTTGCTTCGACGGTAATTCCAAACTGTCCGAAAGCGTTTTTATTCTGCGCGGTCTTTTCAACGATTCTGGCCAGATTCGCTATAACTCCGGAATTGGAGCTTGCGCTTGCAGCCTTAAGCATGTCGTTATAATTTTCGACAAAGCTTTTAGCCGCGCCAAAAATCTTGCCGATATCGTATTTTTCAACGCCGTCGTCATCAGTTATCATGTTATAGAGCGCTTCCGACATTAACGTGTTTATATCAGACTTAAGGGCGGCCGCGCCGGAAACGGCGGGAGCATCGTCCTCCTTTTCGTCGGTCTTTACATCATCCTTCTGCGTGCTGCTCACGGAATTTGACGAAAGGCTTGCAAAGCCAAGCCTGGACATAACCGTTGAGCCATAGCTTATTACGTCGTCCTTTGAAAACAGATCCTGTACCCTGGAAATGTCCGTTGACTTTAATTTATCCTCGTCCAGCGTAAGCGTCCCGTCACGGTTAATTGTAACTCCTATCTCCGCAAGCTTATCGGAATTTGCGCTTGAAGCTCTCATCATTCCTGCCACATGAGACGTTACGCCCGACAGCGTTGAATTTTTGGCATTGCCCACAACGTCGTTATACTGTGACACATAGCTTTTTACTGCGGAAACCACCTTGTCGGCAGCGCTTACTCCGTCTTCCGAATTTTTATAAGTATCCTCGTTCTGAAGCTTTGAAACGGTATTGCTCAAAGCTGAAATTCCGGACGTCAGTTTGGAATTGGCCTCCTGCGTTTCCTTTGAAACCACAGGATGCTTCTTCGCCTCCAAAATCTGGTCAAGAACATCATTTGTCCCCGTCTTTGCGGAACGCGACGCAGAAACGGAACTGTTCACCGCGCCGTAATACGACTTCATCAGCTTTCCGTAGCTTCCGTTCTTTATGGAGGCATAGTCTGAAAGGAAGTTCAGGTTCCCCAGACTCCCGCTGCCGGAAATTCCCTGGAATAAATAAGAATAATCCTGGTTATTGCCCACATCAATACTGATACCCATACTATCACTCCTTTGATTATGCTGTTGGCGGTATCTACAGACATCCCTGTCTCTTATATAGAATATCGTCCTGAAACCTCTTAAAGTTAAGAGAATTATACCATTTTATTTTTTGTTATACAAGAAAAATCTGCGCGGCTGCGCGGGCTCACGGTAACAGTTCAGCAACTCCGCCGTATTCAGCCCGGTAATGTCGAATTACAATTTTTGTTTTTATAATATAAGATTTTCCCTTGACAATCAATCTCTTTTTTTATATTATTTTTATGTTAATGATCGGCGCGTGGCTCAGCTTGGTAGAGCGCTGCGTTCGGGACGCAGAGGTCGCGTGTTCGAATCACGTCGCGCCGATGATCGAACCCCATTATGGGGTTCTTTTTCGTTGAGGGAACGACGCGGGACTTATCCCGTGGGAAAGGCACAGGTGTCTGTATGCTGCCGGAGGCATTTCTTGAAAATATGAGACGGCTTTTGGGCGCGGAATACGACGCGTTTTTTGAAGCTCTGGGACACGAGCCGCGTCGTGCGCTCAGACTTAACAGGTTAAAGCGCCAAAGTGACGGCAGAAACGCCGCTGACATTTTTTCTCCTGCCCCTGGAAAAGCCGCCTTTGCCCGTCTTGAAAAAGTCCCCTGGGCTGAGGACGGATACTATTACGACAGCTCAGATCAGCCCGGCCGTCATCCGCTCCACCACGCCGGAGCGTATTATATTCAGGAGCCCAGCGCCATGGCGCCCGCCGGACTGCTGGATGTAAAACCCGGCGACAGGGTTCTTGACCTGTGCGCCGCGCCTGGCGGAAAAAGCACACAGCTTGCGGCAAAGCTTAACGGAAGCGGTCTTTTAGTCTGTAATGAGATTAATCCCGCCCGCGCGGCTGTTCTGTCTCAAAATATAGAGAGAATGGGGATATGCAACGCGCTTGTCACAAACGAACAGCCTGAGCGTCTCGCCCTTTTTTTCCCCGGTTATTTTGACAGGGTCCTTGTAGATGCCCCATGCTCTGGCGAGGGAATGTTTCGCAAAAACGATTGTGCATGTGAGGAATGGAGCCCTGAAAACGTTGCTCTATGCTGCCAGAGACAGGATCACATTCTGGATCAGGCCGCCGAAATGCTATGTCCCGGCGGACTTCTCGTATACTCAACCTGCACGTTTTCTCCATCAGAAAACGAGGGAAGCGTCGTGCGTTTCCTTAAGCGGCACGAGGATTTTTCCTTAAAACCGATTGATTTTTCTCCGTTTGGAAATGTCTCATGCACCGGCAGAACGGACTGGTGCGGGGAAGCCTGTGATGATCCGCGCCTGTCGTGCCTTGAGAGCACGCTGCGCCTCTGGCCCCACATGATACAGGGCGAGGGACATTTTGCCGCACTGTTCCAAAAGGAGGGAGGCAAAACGGCTACGGACGAAAAGAGCGCCCGAAGCAGGGAGATTACAGGTCTGCGCGAAAAAGATCTCCGCGATCTGAAAGACTTTTGCAGCGAGAATCTTCTCCTTTCCGGTGGAGCGCTGTCCCAGTCGCTTCAGGAAGCGGTGGGAGCATACGGAAATTTCGGATTCGTAAATTTCGGAGACAACCTGTACCTCGCACCTGCCGCCTTTCTTAATCCAAAGGGTATAAGAGTGCTTCGTGCGGGTCTTCATCTCGGACAGCAAAAAAAGAACAGGTTTGAGCCATCCCATGCACTTGCCCTTGCTCTTTCCCCCGCGCACGCCAGCCATATATGGGACATGGACTCGAGCGGAACGGAAACAGCAGCCTATTTAAACGGCCAGACATTTCCCGCCGCTAAAGAAAACGGCTGGTAT
>CANQSE010000214.1 GCA_947626405.1 uncultured Acetatifactor sp.
AGACGGGACGGTGTTTGACCATGGCTTACGATTACGAGTATTTTAAAAGGGAAGTGCTCGCACTTACGGCAATCGACTTAAACTGTTACAAGGAAAAGCAGATGAAGCGCCGTATAGACACGCTGATTGCAAAGCGCAAAATCGAAGGCTATGACAAGTATGTGCAGGGGTTAAAGAGCAACAAGGAGTTGTTTGACGAGTTTGTCAATTACATCACCATTAACGTGTCGGAATTTTACCGGAATCCGGAACAGTGGAAGCTTTTGGACGAACAGATTATTCCGGAGCTTGTAAATAAGTTCGGGAAGAACCTGAAGATTTGGAGCGCAGCCTGTTCTACCGGAGACGAGCCGTATTCCCTGGTGATGGCGTTGTCAAAGCATATTCCGTTAAACAATATCAAAATTTATGCTACTGACCTTGACAAGCAGGTCATTGCCAAAGCAAAGCTCGGGCTTTATTCGGATAAGAGCATCGCGGCGGTTCCGGAGGAGTTTAAGAAAAAATATTTTACCAGCGTGGGGCCATCCTATAAGATTTCCAGCGAGGTTATGTCGCGTGTGGAGTTTAAGGAGCACAATCTGTTAAAGGACGCATATCCAATTGATTACCACCTGATTGTATGCCGGAATGTGCTGATTTACTTTACAGAGGAGGCAAAAGAAGATGTCTTCAGGAAGTTCTTTAAGGCTCTGACAAACGGAGGCGTGCTTTTTATCGGAAGCACTGAGCAGATAGTCAATTACAGAGAGATAGGGTATGAGAGGAAAAATTCTTTCTTTTACCAGAAGCCATGAATTAAAGGGGACAGGATCCGAAAAGATTCTGCCCCCTTTTTTATGTCCGTCCTTATCAGTAAGTGGAAGCCATCATGCCGAGCACATGCAGCGCATAATCGGAGAACGCCTGACGGTTCCGCTTCATTTCGTCGGTGAGCTCAAAAAACAGCTCCCTGCTCTTGTAATCTCTCTTGAAAAATGGCTCAAACAGGACATCCCACTGCGGAAGATAGCTTGAGTATTTTCTGGTATAGCAGTTGGCGGGAGAAGCGGGAACACGGTGTTCCTTGTCCACAAAGCCGGCCACTGATTTGTGCAGCGCCACATCCTCTGCGGGAAGATAATAATAGTCCTGGTAATTTGAGTAGTAATATTTTAATTCTTCGTCAAAAATCGGTACCTTGAGGACGGCTTCCGCTCCCTCGCCTCTGAAATAACAGCCGTTTGCGTTTGTAAGGACCGCTTTCGGCAGAGGCTGGTCAAGCGTGAGCGTTATGAGGAGTTCACGACGTATGGAGCCGTTCAGATCCTTGTAGGTGTTGGCCTGTACCTTTTTTACACGGACAGGCTGGTTGAAAAGGTCGTAATATGACAGCATGGGCAGAGTCTCAAGCATGCCCTTCAGATCGTCCGCGTTGTGCAGCAGCAGGGCGTTTTCCGAAAATTCCGTCGGATGCTTTATGTATTCGTGGTAGATCCCGATAAGCTCTCCGCCCGAGAAAACGTCCTTCCGGTCGATGCCTAGGAACTGTTCCAGGGTTTTCTGCTTGCAGTTGGGAAGTTTAAGGAAAAATTTATAGGGTGAAATTCTCTTGTACAGATCTATGCCCTCGAAGCCGTCGAAGTTATACGGCAGAGAATACTGTGCGCATTTCTGCGTGATGAAGGGCATGTCAAAGTTGTTCCCGTTAAAGTGTATCAGGCAGCGGTAGGATTTGGCAAATTCAAAGAAAGCCTTAAGGATCTCCGGCTCCTGCTCATAGTTTTCCGCCATCCACTGTATTGTGTGCCACTTTCCTGCCAGATGGTAAGCGCAGCCGATAAGGTACAGATAGGAGGTACGTGCCGTAAAGCCCGTAGTTTCAATGTCGAGGAACAGTATGCGTTCCAGGGGAGCAAGCCTTTCCAGAGGGTACGAGACGGCATAATTTTCAATGTTTTCTTCGCATATTCTCATTGTTGTCTCCTAAAATGCGGTAAGGTTTACCGCAGGGGAAGATGTTTATCTTAAAATCCAAAAATATCATATCATAAAATGAAAAGAAACAGTAGTATTTTATCAAAAAAAATAGTATATTTATCTAAGAAGGGTTTGCCTGTTTCGACAAAAAAGGCGTAATGTTCCAAAAGTATTCATAAGAGAGGAAAGGCTGTATGGCAAAATTGACGTTTGTCGGAGGGATTCATCCCTATGACGGAAAAGCCATGTCAAAGGATAAGCCGATTCGGGACGTTTATCCCGGGACGGAGCTTGTGTATCCGCTTGTCCAGCACATCGGCGCCCCGGCTAAGGAAATTGTCGCAAAAGGGGATCGGGTGCTTGCGGGGCAGAAAATCGCGGAGGCCGGGGGCTTTGTGTCCGCGCCCGTATACGCATCAGTCTCCGGAACGGTGAAGGCTGTCGAGCCCAGGAGAGTTGTATCCGGCGATATGGTGATGAGTATTGTAGTGGAAAATGACGGGCTTTACGAGAGCACGGAGTTTTACCCCGTGGCGCCTCTTGATAAGCTTGAGAAGGAAGAAATCCTTGACGCTGTCCGCGAGGCGGGCATCGTCGGCATGGGAGGAGCCGGATTCCCGACTCATGTAAAGCTCTCGCCCAGGGAGCCGGATAAAATTGATTATGTGATTGCAAACTGTGCGGAGTGCGAGCCTTATCTGACTTCGGATTACAGGAGGATGCTGGAGGAGCCTGACAAGCTTATAGGCGGGCTTAAGATAATTCTTAAGCTTTTTGATAAGGCTCACGGGATACTGGCTGTGGAGGATAACAAGCCTGACTGCATAGCGCTTCTTCGCAGTATGACGGCGGATGAGCCCAGGATCAGCGTAAAGGCGCTTAAGACGAAATACCCGCAGGGCGGCGAACGCACTCTCATTTATGCCGTAACGGGGCGTAAGATAAACTCCACAATGCTTCCTGCGGACGTGGGCTGCGTGGTAAACAATGTGGACACAATGGTGGCCGTTTACAGGGCTGTGGCCGAGGGAAAGCCGCTTACGGAGCGCATTGTCACCGTCACGGGCGACGCAGTGGCGGATCCGGGAAATTTCAGGGTGAGGATCGGCACCAGCTACCGCGAGGTGCTGGAGGCGGCGGGAGGTTTTTCGTCAAAGCCTGAAAAGATAATATGCGGCGGTCCAATGATGGGAATCAGCATGTTTGATCTTGATGTGCCGGCGACAAAGACGTCCACGGCGCTTTTGGGATTTACGAAGGACGAAGTCTCGGCCATGGAACCCGGCCCCTGCATAAACTGCGGACGGTGCGTACAGGTCTGCCCGGGCAGAGTTGTTCCCAGCAGACTGGCCGACTATGCGGAGCGGTTTGACGAGCAGGCGTTTCTGGACAATTACGGTATGGAGTGCTGCGAGTGCGGCTGCTGCAGCTTTGTATGTCCGGCAAAGAGACCGCTGACCCAGAGCATTAAATCCATGCGCAAGATCCAGCTTGCAAAACGAAAGAAATAGCAGGAGGAAAATCATGAGCGGATTGTATCGAGTGTCATCCAATCCCCATATCAGATCCAAAG
>CANQSE010000215.1 GCA_947626405.1 uncultured Acetatifactor sp.
ATAGCTATCTAAAAGCTGACACGGTTAAAAACAATGCTGGGTATAAAGCGATTTCATGGACTATAAGCGACGTGGATGTTACTGAACAATCTATTAAGGATCTCTTATTTAAGGGTGTGCATAATGATACAACAATTACATTAACTGCAAAATACGATGTAGACCTTGACACACTTCTTAATGTCGACATGTCAAACAGCGCAAAAAAGAGCGGAAGTGCTTGGGAATGGCTTCTGAAGGTTACATGGGTAACTAACAGAGCTGATGCTGTAGGTGTGAAACTTATTGGAGGCGGCGTATTCTTTGCCCAAAATGCTGGCGTTGCGAACACGAAAGCAAAAGCTGAAGAAATACAAACATTATATGATGAATACAACAAACAAGTTTCACCGGAAGATTATAAAAAAGTTAAAAAAGATCCCAGTATGCAAAAAGAAGGTTTAATGAGTTATTACTTCATTTTCGGAGATGAT
Source organism: uncultured Acetatifactor sp. (assembly GCA_947626405.1). Classification (GTDB taxonomy): domain Bacteria; phylum Bacillota; class Clostridia; order Lachnospirales; family Lachnospiraceae; genus Acetatifactor. Next base: position 474 of record CANQSE010000215.1, read on the forward strand.
TCATACGAAGACGGTTCGTTAAGCCAAAACATAGGTTCAATAAGCGACAAGGCTAAGACTGCGCGTGCTTCATTTGGCTGGGTGGCAATCGAATTTAATGGAACGACAAAGATCTTTGTTACTAAAGTCTATGAAATGAGTCAGGCTTCAGGCGTGAATGAGATGTACGTATAACTCTTTAATATGGAGGAAATGGAAATGAAAAAGAAATATCAGTCACCTAAGATTGAAATAATAATGTTTGAAACAAAAAACGCTGTTTTAATTAATGTAGGTTCAGGCAACGATCCGGATCCTTGGGTTGATGATCCCAATGAAATAATAGAGGACGATCCGCTTCTCTATTAACCCAACTTGCTCCTTGCAGGCCTAAAGCCTGATAGGGATATAAAAAATATTGTGTGGCTGTGCGCCGTGTAGACTCCGGTTTACGCGGCGCACAGTGTTTTTCGGATAATTCCGAGGCAGCCGGATTTTTCACAAATATTGAGCATACATTGGTGTCCTCACGGATGATGTGTTTACAATGACTTCATTCATGTTATATAAGTTATATATGAAACGGAATAAAAAAGCATAAGGGGGAGAGGGCACACCCCTCCTCCATCATGGCATAACGCCCTTCATCCATTCTCAGAATAACATGCTCAGCTTGGCAGTATCCGCACCCTTTATTTTTTGTACGTTAGCATTGTCACATTTTATTTACTCATTCCAAAGCCTGAAACACCTGAAAAACACCCAAGGAAACACCCAAGAATGTCAAAATAAATCTTGACGCAAAAAAAAGAATATGCTATCATGGCGCACATTGAAGTATTATCCCATCTTCGACAGTTAGATAAAAGTAGAGGAGGCAAAAAGCGTTTTAAATAAACGTTTTTCGCCTCCTCGTCAAATTAAAAAGTGTTGTATGGAAATGCTCTCAGCAGAATTTTACAGAATTTTTTTCAGTTTTCTGTTCAGCTCCTTTGGAAGATAATATTTCTTGTCAAGTTCAAGTTCGAAAACCTCATTTAAAGCGGTACAAACCTGTGATCCGGTATAAGTAGACATAAAGTACATATCTTCAACATTCACCACATCCATATTTCTAAGTGTTTCTATGATATTTTCAACTGAAAAGTATACACCTTTTTGATTAAGCTTCTTTTCCAGCAAACGGTAAATAAGCAGTGCTGTATAGCAGATCATAAAATGAGCAATAATTCTATCCTTTCTCTGATGATATACTGGTCTTGCCGAAAAATTGGTTTTCATTATTCTGAAACAGTCTTCGATTTTGTATCTTTGTGAACTGATGGCGAGAATATCATGCACATCGTCATCAAGGTTGGTGGCAACAGCATAATATCCGTCATATTTCGCATCCTCCTCAATTTTATTCCAGTCGATTTCATATCGGTCATTAACCTTTTCTCCTGATGTTACGGAAGATGTTCTTTTTATGAATCGAGTTATATCGGATGGTCCCTTTTTATAGGTCTCAGGATCCATATTTTTAAGAAGTGCCGTAGCCCTTTCTATCTGACGATTTCTTATATATTGCTGATATTCCATTGTTTTCCTTGAAAAAGTAATAATTATTTTCTGAGGAATAATTGTCTTGGATTTAACGAGCTTTTTTGTTCCGTTTTTTAATATTTTTTCTTCATAAAAGCCTGCATCATAATCTTTATCGGCATTGATGATTTTATATGCCTTATCTTTATACAGATTTTTGTTTTTCGGGTTGGTTTTATCGAAGCTTTTCATTTCTTCAATTGTTACCGAATTATCTGAAGATAGAAGCTTGTAATCAATATCATTAAATACGGCTTTTTTTAGTTTATCCGGCAATTGTCTTATTGACTGAGTTATGATAAATGCACGTCCTCCCATTGAATTAAAATTCCGTATATCGACTGAGCCAATTCCCGCATCGGCGCAGTATATGAATTTTTTCCCTTTTAACATTTGTATAAGCTTTTTCTCTATAGGGATTGCTGTTGTTTGCTCGTTGTCTGAGCCGGATGTAACACACATGGTAAGAGGTATTCCATCCGCATCCATAAACAGCCCCATTTCTACCAAAGGAGCAGGCTGATGCTGCTTAGATATGCCATATTTACGGAACCCTTTTACGAATTCTCCTGTTACTTCGTCCACATAGTCTTCATCGGGGCTTTCAATCTCAAAGTAATAGTTTGTACAGTCATAATAGCAGACAGATGTATCTCTCTTTACTATGTCCGAGCTTTTTTCAAATAGATGACATATATATTCATCATAATGCTCCTGCATTATATCCATGGTTCTTAATATATTCACATAGTTAAATTCGGGCTCTTCGTAATAACGGTTCAAATGCTGAAAACTTCCCAGTTTTGAATCCGGCTCCAGTATCCTTGAAAAGGTCATAAATCTATTAATCTGATTTGGATCGTATGTGATTTTTGAGTTTTCTGTTATTTTTTTGAAAAATGAACGTAAATCAAGTTTTTGATATATTTGCTGTAAAAAGAAATACCCGATATTACGACTTGTACTTTGAGAAACAATTTCATTTTCATTCCTGATTTTTTTCTCAAAGTCGACAGTTATTTCCATAGTGAGCCTATTATTCATTCGTTCCGCTTCGTTATATTTCTCTACCTGTTCTTTTGCATAGGCAAGAGGATCATCTGTTATTTTAAGTAATTCAGAATGTTTTCCGATTCTTACAATATTTTTTGTTGTTGTTTTCTTTCCGTAACGATATCCTTTTTGGATAAAGTAAGTAGGGTCTTTGGAATTCCTGTCATAATTAAGTTTCATGTTAGCACGATCCTTTTGAAATGATTTATGCGTTAATTGCCTCTTAATGGCACTCGCACCCCTAATTATACCATACTTTAAAGAAAAATACAACCCCATACAACGAAAAAAATTAAAAAATTTGACAACTTTTTTTGCGATTTTGCTTTATACATAAAGCATTTTGGAGGTCGTTACAGTGAATATTTTTACTCACAACTGTCGAAAACCCGTCAAAATAAATCTTGACGCAAAAAAAAGAATATGCTACCTGAGTT
>CANQSE010000216.1 GCA_947626405.1 uncultured Acetatifactor sp.
GTTTGGCTTCATCTGGCGAAGCCATTTCTCCGACAGAGCTGCTTCAGCAATTCAACGTGAATACCTTCGCCGATTCGTTGAAGGACAAACAACAGATCCTTTGGGAGTAGGGGACGGGTCATCTACTAACATGGGCCCCGAACTCAAACGTTTTATGCGACGATGATGGGACCGGCGTCAAGAAACAGCGCGGCGCCGTAAAACAGGGAGAGTCCGTGCTTGTGTCCCTTTACATCGATAAAAGCGGCCGGCTCTGCGCAACGATGAACGTATACAGGGCACTGCTTAACAACAGCCCTTATCAGGCCGGGGACCAGGTCAGGGGGAGAGTCTACGAGTGCAGTAAAAATTTCGGCGCGTTTGTTGCCGTGGACAACATATATTCCGCTCTTATCCCTGCCAGGGAAATGTACGGCGAGATATTGCCGGGACAGGATATCAGCGCACGTGTTACGAGAGTGCTTGAGGACGGCAGGCTTAATCTTAGCGTCAGGGAAAAGGCGTACCTGCAGATAGACAGGGACACGGTTAAGCTTCTTGAGATTATGGACAGCTACGAGGGCTGTCTTCCATTCAGCGACAAGGCCGATCCCGAGGTGATTGCACACGAGACCGGCATGAGCAAAAACCAGTTTAAACGCGCGGTGGGAAGACTTCTCAAGGAAGGAAAAATTCAAATCTCAGACAAGAGCATACGAAAGCTGTAAGCGCATAAAGCACGCTCGTAAACGCACAAAAAAATATTTATAAACTCAAAAGCAATAATTTGTTAAATAATAAAAACTGTCTTTAAGCTATGGAAAAAGCTCCGCGTATATGCTATACTTAACTTAACGATTCGCAGACGCAATCCGTACATACCGGTAAAGGAGGAATGACATATGGATATTGCAGGCGTTTCAACGGCGTTGTCAAACGCGTCATTAAATTCCCGGGTGGGAACTGCCGTACTGGCAAAGGCGATGGATACCAATAAAACGCTGGGCGAAGGTCTTGTCGAGATGATTGACTCAGCAGCGATGGAGCGCAGCGTAAATCCTCATATCGGCTCCAACTTTGACATGACGGTGTAACTTAAGATGCGTAACTTTAAACTGTCTGACTGCTGTGCGTCAGGCAGTTTTTTTGAATATTCATAAAAACCTATTGCTTTTTTTGTCTGATTTCTGTAAATTTGTATTATAATGCGGTTCGTTTTGCGGACATGGGAACGGACGGGATAATCAGGGAGAAAGGGGCAGAGGTTCTTATGATTTCAAATCAGGTTTTGCAAAATATCATAGACGGTCTCAGGAACATTGCAAGAGTGGACCTTTGTATACTGGATACGGAGGGAAAGGAAGCGGCCTCCACACTTGATGTCGGGGATATTGCAAAGACGGTCTCCGATTTTGCCGCTTCACCGGCCGACTCCCAACAGATACAGGGCTTTCAGTATTTTAAGGTATATGACGAGCAGCATCTTGAATATATACTGATCGCCGCCGGTACGGGTGAGGATGTGTACCTGGTCGGAAAAATGGCGGCGTTTCAGATTCAGAATCTCATCGTCGCCTACAAGGAGCGGTTCGACAGAGATAATTTCATCAAGAATCTGCTGTTGGACAATCTGCTCCTGGTTGATATCTACAACCGCGCAAAAAAACTCCATATACAGGCCGATCAGGCGAGGGTCGTGGCGGTAATAGAAGCCGGAGAGGAGCGAAACAATGCCGTGCTCGAGCTGGTGAGGAACCATGTGGGAACGGGCAGCAGGGATTTTGTCACTGTCGTTGACGAGGGAAACGTGCTGGTTGTAAAGGAGCTGGACGAAGCCGACGCGCTAAAGGAGATTGACCGCTTCGCAAAAGGCCTGGAGGCTTTGCTGCAAAAGGAAAGCATGGAAGGGATCCGCATTGCGTACGGTACGGTCGTACATGATTTAAAGGAGGTCAGCCGTTCCTACAAGGAAGCAAAAATGGCCCTTGACGTCGGAAAGATTTTTTTTGACGACAGAGACGTCATTGCCTACAGCGAGCTTGGGATCGGGCGCCTTATATATCAGCTCCCCATACCGCTCTGCAAGATGTTCATAAGGGAAATCTTCGGCGGCAGGAGTCCGGACGATATCGACGAGGAGACGCTGACCACGGTCTTAAAGTTTTTTGAAAACAGCCTCAATGTCTCCGAGACTTCCAGGCAGCTTTTTATACACAGGAACACCCTTGTGTATCGTCTTGACAAGCTGCAGAAAAGTACGGGGCTGGATCTGCGCGTCTTTGAGGATGCCATAACATTCCGCATCGCTCTTATGGTTGTGAAATATATGAGATATATGGACTGTAACGATTTTTAAATTATCCGCTCTCCGGAGCCTGGAGGAACACAAATGTCAAGAAAAGAAAACCAGAGAAGAATACGCCAGCAGATAATAGACGAAAACGGCGTGATTTACCTCGATAACGTGAGCAAGGTCTATTCAACGGGCTCTCCCGCGCTGAACGGAGTTACCTTAAGCATCGGCAGGGGGGAATTTGTATTTGTGGTGGGGGACAGCGGTTCCGGCAAGTCAACGCTCATCAGGCTCCTGCTCCGTGAGCTGACGGCCACGGAAGGCAGCGTTTACGTCATGGGCCATGACCTGGCAAGGCTCCGCCACAGACAGGTGCCCAAATTCCGCCGCAACATCGGCGTGGTATTCCAGGACTTCAGACTGCTCAACGACAGAAATGTCTATGAAAACGTTGCGTTTGCCCAGAGGATTATTGAGACGCCGCCGTCGGAAATCCGTAAAAACGTGCCGACCATACTTGCCACCGTCGGCCTTGCGGGGAAATACAAGGCAAAAACAAAGCAGCTTTCGGGCGGCGAGCAGCAGCGTGTGGCGATTGCAAGAGCGCTGGTGAACAATCCGTCAATTCTCCTTGCCGATGAGCCGACAGGAAACCTTGATCCCAGAAATTCCTGGGAGATCATGACGCTTCTGGAGGAAATCAATGAGAGCGGCACCACGGTCGTTGTGGTAACTCACAACAGAGAGATCGTAAACGCCATGAGAAAGCGGGTAGTGGCTATGAAAAGGGGAGTCATTGTCAGCGACGAGGAGGGAGGCGAGTACATCGATGAAGATTAGCACGCTGTTTTATACCATCAGACAGGGTTTTGTCAACATCTTCCGCAATAAATGGTACTCCCTGCTGTCGATAGCGACAATTTCGGCATGCCTTTTTCTGTTTGGCATTTTTTTCGCCGTCGTGGAAAATTTCCAGAGTATCGTGAAGAAGGTGGAGGAGGGGGTTTCGCTCACCGTCTTCTTCCACTATGATGAGGGCCCGATTGGAGACGGCTGTGAGAGTCATACTCCGGACCAGATTGCCTCGGACGCACGTCTGGAGGAAATCGGCCAGATGATTGCACGGCGCTCAGAGGTGTCAAAGGTGAACTTCGTCTCCGACGACGAGGCGTGGCAGACATGGGCCATACAGGCTTACGGAGAACAGTACGCCGTGGGATTTCCCGAGA
>CANQSE010000217.1 GCA_947626405.1 uncultured Acetatifactor sp.
TCTTTTATATCAATGTCCTGTAAAAAAGGAGCATTGGCATAAAAACAGCCCTTGTCTACGCTTTCGATGATATGATTATTCTCATCAAAATAGTTGATAGCCATTTCACGATCGGAAATCAAACAGGCGGCATTCGTAAAATTATCAAATTCCTTTCCATTATACTTAAAATACTTTGAACTGATTACACAAAGCCAATGCTCGGTCCTGATCTCCTTCACGGAAGTAAGCTCCCCAAGCTTTTCCTCCAGATCGTTTTCCCCACTGTTCAGCGCCATCACAATGACATCGGGAACATCCGCAGCATCAAAATAATGCTCGATACCGCCGGTCACGGCTATGATGTTGTTCACCGCTGCCGCTGCAAACATGGAACACAAAATGACAAACAAAAGCGAAATGATGTTCATGGTCTTTTTGCGTTTCAGGTCTTTTTTCAATATCCTCCAGAACATAGCGTATACCTCTTTTCCTCCGTTTTTCCTCTATGCTCTGAATCATAGCATAGAAATTCTTAACAAGTCTTTAACTTTTGACAGAAAATATATTTTGGGTTGCAGTTTGGAATTGTCTTTGCTAAAATAGAGTATGTTTAATTAAATTCTCTCAAAAGTACAGGAGGTATTTTTTATGTCTACGAGACGCAACATTATTGTCGGACAGTCAGGCGGTCCGACAGCCGTGATAAACTCCAGCGTGGCAGGCGTTTACACGGCGGCAAAAGAGCTTGGATTTAACAAGATTTATGGTATGCTGTACGGTATTCAGGGTCTGCTGGACGAGCAGTATGTGGATCTCTCCACACAGCTTAATACGGATCTGGATGTTGAACTTCTTAAGAGAACCCCTTCCGCATTTTTGGGCTCATGCCGTTTCAAGCTCCCTGAGATCAGCGCTGATCCCGATCTCTATGAAAAGATTTTTAAGATTCTGGACAAGCTTGAGATTGACGTTTTCTGCTACATCGGAGGAAACGATTCAATGGATACGATCAAGCAGTTGTCGGATTATGCGGCTCTCAAGGGATATACCCAGAAATTCATGGGCGTTCCCAAGACCATTGACAATGACCTTGCAATCACAGATCACACCCCGGGCTTTGGCAGCGCCGCAAAGTACATTGCCACAGCAGTCAAAGAGGTGATCCGCGATTCGCTTGGACTCAGCTATAACAAGGAAAACATCACTGTCCTTGAGATTATGGGACGTAACGCAGGATGGCTCACCGGCGCGGCAGCACTGGCTAAGACCGAGGAGTGCTGCGGTCCCGATCTTATCTATCTGCCTGAGATCACTTTTGACATGGACAAGTTTGTTGAGAAGGTCAGAGACCTGGTGAAGAAGCAGAAAAACGTTGTTGTGGCTGTATCAGAGGGCATCAAGCTTGCCGACGGCCGTTATGTGTGCGAGCTGTCCGGCGGCGGAGATTATGTTGACGCTTTCGGCCATAAGCAGCTTCAGGGAACTGCGGCTTATCTGGCGGGCTTCCTCAGCGAAAAGCTGGGCTGCAAGACCCGTGGAATTGAATTTTCCACACTCCAGAGATGCGCTTCCCATATTTCTTCCCTCACTGACATAAACGAGGCGTTCATGGTGGGAAGCGCCGCGGTAAAAGCTGCGGCGGAAGGCAATACCGGCAAGATGATCACAATCGAGAGAGTTTCCGATGATCCATACAGGAGCCGGCCCGGTATCTACGACATCCATGACATCGCCAACAATGAGAGAGTTGTGCCCAGAGAGTGGGTCAACAAGGACGGCGACTACGTGACTGAAGATTTTGTAAAATATGCAATTCCCCTCATCCAGGGAGAGCTTGAGCCCTACATGGTAAACGGACTTCCCAGACACCTTGTAGTGAAAAAGTAAAACAATCCGGAAAAAATCCCCGAAGGCTTATTCCTTCGGGGATTTTTAGATGCAGCGTAAAAACCGTTACTAAAATAACGTCTCGCTTCGCGGAGCGCCGCCGTCAGTCTTTATTTTTGGCGTTTTGATAACGGTAAGGGACAAGCTTTGCACGCTGAAGACCGACGTACAGAATCGGTATAAGAATCAACTGCATAATTATGCCCGGAAAAGCCGAGACGAAATATCCCGTAGCCCATGCCTGGATTGTGTAAACTCCTTCCTCTGAGCGGGGTGCAAATATAAAAGCCCTGATGATGCCCGTAAAAATTCTCCCTGTCAGCATAGCCAGTATCAGGCTGATGTAAAGGTCGAGTATCTGCCGCCCTGTGCGGATCAGCTCGATCAGTGCTCCCGAGATCAGGCCGTACAGCGCAAGCTCAACCATCATTGTCGGCAGCTTGGCCCACCCGGGCATGGAGGTTATGAGACTCGAAAGGAAAGGACCGATGATGCCGCACGCAAGGCCATAGGACCAGCCACATATCAGGCCGCACAAAAGGACGGGAAGGTGCATGGGCGAAAGCACCACGCCCAGGTTAAAAGAACCCACCGCCGGGATAAAGTGAAGTGCAAGGGGCAGAACCACACAGAGGGAAATGCAGACAGCGGTAGTCGCTGTTTTCGTAAGATCAGTAGTCTTTGTCATTTTTTTCATCCTTTCTTCTACAATATATTAATCCCTGTGTAACTTTGTACAAACCCCATATGTATACGGTATGTATGGCATGTATACGATATGTATATAATATGTATACGGTATGTATATAGTATGTATATGGTTTTTGTAAATCTTTTGTACATAAACATGAAAAAAGCCACGAAAGCCCTGCTCTTTTCAAAGAGCCGTCAGCCTTCATGGCATATTCGCGCAATATTATATATTAACGAAAATATTATGTATTAACGAACGTTGTTTTCAGGTTTTTATCGTTTGTTGGAAATACATTTTTCAAAATGCTCCGTATCTTCATGAATACGGGTTTACAACAAACAGTATACATTATTCCTGCTAAATGTCAAGGATTTATTCAATATCAGGTTTATATTTAATGTTCACATTTCCTTTATATCAGCTTCCTTTTTGAGCTTTCTTAATTCAAGTTGAAATACAATTAGCGCGATAAGCGAAATGGTCGCAAAAACACCCCATACAAGCTGTCGCATGGCAATTCCGAGGACGGCAGACACGATAAATAAGAACAGCCAGGGTTTTCTCATATTTTTGAAATAGTCTTGTTTATCCTCATAAGTAGTATGCATCTGAAAAGGCTTGCCGTCGTTTTCTTTTTCAACGATCAGCAGTTCACGGTTAAATGTGGTGCTGTTGGTTGCGATCCTGCCGCCTTTGTCAGCCCACGGACGCACCACAGCTTTTCCGACACTCCAGTTGAGATTGATATTTTTGAAGAAAACGCGATAGCCGCAATCCTCCAAAAAACGGGCATAATCGGCTGCGCTTTCCTTAGATTTCTGTCCAATAAATTCGACGCAGTATTGAACCTGTCCGGGTTTACATTCTTCAAACTCATAAAATAGCTTCCCGACACGAATCAGCCTGTATCCTTTTTCCGCCATCCT
>CANQSE010000218.1 GCA_947626405.1 uncultured Acetatifactor sp.
CTGACATTTTTGAAAATAGGCGCCGTGTCCTTCGGCGGCGGATATGGGATGATCTCGCTGATACGGGAAGAAGTTCTATCGCATGATTGGCTGACAGAAGAACAGCTTCTTAGTTTTATTGCCGTATCCGAAAGCACTCCGGGGCCAATCGCTGTCAATATGGCAACCTTTATCGGTTCCTCCCAGGCAGGCTTTACAGGCGCACTTGTCGCTACTCTCGGGGTAGTCATGCCGTCCTTTGTCGTGATCCTGCTGATTGCGGCGCTTTTGAAAAAAGTGATGAAATATGCCGGTGTGAAATCCGCATTAAACGGAATACGTCCGGTAATCACAGGACTGATTTTAGGGACGGCCCTTATACTCTTTTTGAGTACCATAGCCAATATTCAAACCGTTTACGACACAATTTTATTTGATTGGAAAGCAGGCCTTGTTTTTGTGATTCTCGTTGTATTAGTTACAGCGTATCAAAAATTTCGCAGTAAACAATTTTCTCCGATTTTATTGCTGTTGCTTTCGGGAATTATGGGTATTATGCTTTATATATGAGCTTGCAGGAGGTATCAATCATGGATTTTTTATTTGTCGCTATTGGCGGTGCGCTGGGTGCAGCAGGAAGATATGCAATAAGTCTTTTGCCTGTTAAATCAGATTTTCCAATATTAACACTGCTGACAAATTTCGCAGGTGCAGTGCTGATAGGATTTATTACAGGTATAGCAAGCAATAATGACGAAGTATCTAAAAATGTTATTTTGTTTTGGAAAACAGGTGTATGCGGAGGATTTACAACCTTTTCCACCTTTTCGCTTGAAGCGTTTACGATGTTTGAAAACAAGGCTTATCTGTCTGGAGGAATTTACATATTTTTAAGTGTCGTATGTTGTCTTGCGGGTGTTTTTATAGGGAAGAAATTATCCGCTTAAAAGCCGGCAGCGTTGTATTTTTAAATACCGCAGAAAATCCGGATATTTTAGTCGTCGGCAGATTATTTGATCGTTTTTACACGGTAGAAGCAAGCCGTAGCAAAACTTGGTGGTGCAGTTTAACCGTGTTGCGCTGTCGAGGGAATATTTACAGGGAGCGGATGTGCGAACTTTTTGGGGGACATATATTGAGGGCACAACGCGGAAGAAAGGGCTGCTGACAAAAAAATGAAAAAGGACAAATGGAGAAGACGATGAAAAAAACTATTGAGTTTATAGAGATTGACGGAATCAGTGTTTTAATTTATAGTATAATTACTGTTATATAACGAATTTTATTAAAAAGGAAGGGAAAATCATGCCTCCGAAACCTAAGATTACAAAAGATATGGTAATTGAAGCAGCCTTTGAGGTTGCCCGTGAAACAGGCGCGGACAATATTAATGCAAGAACAGTCGCAAAAAAGCTGGAATGTTCTACGCAGCCTGTTATGTACCATTTTGCAACGATTGAGGAGTTGAAAAAAGCTGCCTATGCAAAAGCAGACTGCTATCATTCCGAATATCTGATGAATATTGAAAGCCCTCGCGAGGGAATCATGCTTGGAATCGGGCTGAATTATATACGCTTTGCGATTGAAGAACCGCATTTGTTCCGTTTCCTTTTTCAATCAAACTTTTTTACCGGAACGACTTTGCTTGAAATGATAGATGCCGAAGAACTTGCGCCGGTTCTTTTGGCAATGCAGGGAGCAGTTGGGGGAAGTATGGATCAGGTAAAGAAAGTCTTTATAACAATTTTTTTATTTGCTCATGGATATGCGAGCATCATCGCCAACAACTCCTTGAAATACGACGAGGAGCTTATAAAAGCCCAGTTGGAGCGGGCATACAAAGGCGCAATACTGGCAGTACAGGAGTAAAGCTTGCAAACATGGCAGCACTTGTTTGAAGTATTCCTGTTCTTTTAAGCAGGGATAAATGATATTTTCACGCTACAGCATCAGCGAAACAGAAGCGGAGATCCGCCGTCACTGCCGTCGTTTAAGTCCTGGAGGCTTTCCTGGAGCTTTTGATTTGTGGAGCAGCTTGCCTCGCTCTGGAGATCCATGTAAAGTATAAAAACTTCCTCCAGACTCATATTTTTTTCTTCTGCGATTTCCTGCATGATGGGCTTTAGCTTTTCAAGCTGTAAGGAAACCTGTACTTTCTGTGGATCGATCTCTCCGAGCACTTTTTCGGCATATTCGTTTATCCGCGCAAGAAGCGCCTTGTTTTCATCTGACATAAAATTTCTCCTTTTTCATTTTTTGTGGATATTGCGTCCGTTCGCGGCGCATACGTTCAGCACGCGCCAGTTCAAGGCGCATACATTTAACCCGCACCCGCTCAAGTCGCGTCCGTTCAGCCCGCGCCCATTCGCAAAACGCGCCTGCGGCGCTTCCCCGCTGCGTTGCAGCTCTTTTTGCTCATATATGGGCGCTCCCTCAGCCGCCGTATACATGGAAAAATTCGTGCGAGCACGATTTTTCCATGTATACGGCGGCTGGCTGAACTGGTTAAGAGTAGTTTATCATCTGATGCTTGTTATGTATAGCATTTTTTGATAAAATAGGTAAAACGGTTTGGAAAAACCTGGCGGAAGGGAGAGCAGAATGGCACAGATCAGACCTTTTGCGGCGTATCGTCCCGCTCCCGGGTGGGAGAGCAGGATAGCGGCGCTGCCTTATGATGTTTACAACAGAGAAGAAGCCGTAGAGGAGGTCAGGAATCATCCCGATTCTTTCCTTGCAATTGACAGGGCGGAGACGGGGTTTGGTCCGGAGGTTGACACTTACGCGCCGGAGGTATACAAACGGGCGGACAGTCTCCTGAGAGAGTGGATTGCCCAGGGAAGATTTATAAAGGAGACCTCCGCGTGCTTTTATCTATATGAACAGACATATCAGGGGCGGAGCCAGACGGGTATAGTCGGCTGTGCGTCCATAGACGATTATCTGAGCGGCGTAATAAAAAAGCACGAGAACACAAGAGCCGACAAGGAGCAGGATCGCATACGGCACGTGGATGCCTGCAACATGCAGACCGGACCTATTTTCCTCGCGTACCGCCGCGACGGGAGCCTTGCGGAGATAATAGAAGGGGTAAAGGTGACAGCTCCCGTGTACGATTTTGTCTCTGAGGACGGAGTGGGGCACAGGATATGGGTAATAGCCGACGAGGACGTCGTCAAAAAAATTCGCGACAGATTTGAAAAAATCGGCGCTGTTTACATAGCGGACGGACACCATCGATGTGCTTCCGCCGTGAAGGTTGGACTGATGCGCCGTCAGAGCCATCCGGACTACAGTCCGGACGATGAGTTTAATTATTTCCTTTCTGTGCTGTTTCCGGACGATGAACTGAGAATAATGGATTACAACCGCGTTGTAAAGTATTTAAACGGCTATACAAGCGAGCAGTTTCTTAAAAAGGCGGGCGAAGCCTTTATTGTTGAGGAAAGAGGCAGTGAGCCGTGCCGTCCGGAGCGCAAGG
>CANQSE010000219.1 GCA_947626405.1 uncultured Acetatifactor sp.
TTGTTCCACAAAAAGCCGTAACCCAGGGAAGAATAAATAACGGGCAATGTGGATTTTGTGTTCCAGTGCATGATGTCGTATGTACAGCCCTTCCGGTCGAAAAATCCCTGCTGCTCCTGCCCGAGACCGTAAATATGCTCGTCCCTCGCGTCAAAAATCACTCTCGTCCGGTAATTGTCGCCTTCCACATGCTTATAACGCACCGCGGTGTCGCTTTCCTCATGGGTAGACAGAATCGTCTTTCCCCGGCGTTTAAATTCGATCCGACAGCCCTGCCAGGAGCGGCTCACAGAAACCGTAAGCTGTCCGTTGCAAAGAACAGCGCTGTCCTGATCCTTTACCTCAACCGAGGCGTCCGTTTCCTCGGGGTCAAGCAGCGTCCATCTCTCGTCCGAAAAATGTGAATTGCGCGTTGCGCGCACCCTTGCGCAGTTCTCGCCGTAAGGCTCAACAAGAACCGATTCGTCCCTGGTCCTAAACAGAATCCCGTTTTCTGTTGCGGTAATCTTGCTCATGGTGTTTTCCTCCCGTATTTAATTAATTGCTATCTGATGCCAAGAAACTCCCTGACTACATCCTTCATTTCGTCCGCGTCGCACTGTCTGTCGTGAACAACAGCGGCCGTGCGTATCTCCTCAATGGCCTTCGGCACTTTCACTTTCGCAAGCGCAGACAGCTCGTCCGCCAGTTCAAAATCCCCCATGGAGCCGTATTTTTCGTCTATTGCCTTCATAACGCTTCCTGTAAACTTAAAGGGACTGGCCGTGGAAACGACGAGCGCACGGCGTCCCTGCGCTTTCGCCTCACCGCCCTCGGGGCTTTCGAGATACTGCCGGAGCACGGCGCTTGCAACCGCCGTGTGTGTGTCGATCACATAACCGCATTTTTCGTAAAGCCGCCTGATCTCTGCGCGGGTCTGCTCCTCGTCGGCATAAAAGCCGCGGAAATCCTCAAGCTTTTCCCTCATCTGAGCGGTTATTTCATATTTCCCCTGACCCGAGAGCGCTTCCATAAGACTCCTGTTCTTTTCGGCATCTTCGCCCGCGATATGATATATAAGCCGCTCGAGGTTGCTGGAGATCAGAATGTCCATGGATGGCGAGGAGGTCAGCACAAACTTTCTGTTGCGATCATAGGTTCCGGTGCGGAAAAAATCATAAAGCACTTTATTTTCATTTGAAGCGCAGATCAGTTTTCCAATCGGAAGCCCCATCCTTTTTGCATAGTACGCCGCCAGAATATTTCCGAAATTGCCGGTGGGGACCACTACGTCCAGAGGTTCTCCCTCCCCTATTTTCCCCTGCGCCATAAGCTGCGCGTAAGCATAGACATAATAACAAATCTGGGGCACAAGTCTGCCTATATTGATGGAATTTGCCGAGGAAAACTGAAATCCCTTTTCGTCCAGTTCCCGCTCAAACTCTCTGTCGGAAAAAATCTTCTTTACTCCCGTCTGGGCGTCGTCAAAATTTCCGTGTATACCGACCACAAGGGTATTTTTTCCTTTCTGTGTCACCATCTGTCTCTCCTGGATCGGACTTACGCCGTCCTTGGGATAAAACACGACAATCCTTGTTCCCTCGACGTCGGCAAACCCTGCCAGAGCCGCTTTTCCGGTGTCGCCGGAGGTGGCGGTCAGAATCACTATTTCATTGTCAATATGGTTTTTTCGTGCCGCGGTAATCATAAGGTGCGGCAGGATCGAGAGAGCCATATCCTTAAAAGCAATGGTAGGTCCATGGAACAGTTCAAGATAAAAATGCCCGTCCTCTGCCTCCCTCAAAGGCGCGATCACGTCCGTGTCAAACTTGGAATCATAAGCTCTGTCTATGCAGGTTTTTAGCTCCTCCTTCGTAAAATCCGTCAGATACAGCTTCATCACCTCATAGGCAGTCTGCCTGTAATCCATTACGGCAAGCTCCTTAAGCGTCCTGTCAAGCACCGGGATGTGATCCGGTACAAACAGTCCGCCGTCGTCGGACAAACCCTTGAGGATTGCCTCCGACGCATGAACAGGATTTTTATTGCTTCTTGTACTCTTGTATAATACTTCCATAATTTCCTCTTTTCCGCTGATTTTGTTTTCCTGTTAAAATTCTTATCTCATTATAACAAAAAGGAGCGGATTTGCAAGCCTTTTCACTCACTTAAAGAACTCGTGCCCGCCGTGTTCAAACAGAAATGTGAGCTTTGTGTCAAACCATTTCATCTTTGACTCCGATGCCCTCTTTCTTGAGGCAAAATACAGCGCTCCCTGAGAGATATCCTCACCTTCAATCGCTCTCTCCACGGCGCTTCTTGTCCTGTCGCTTATTTCCACGCTGTAATATCTCCCGCTTGACACAGGAGAAAACTGTGCCCGCCCTTTATATTTCTGAAAGACGACCTCCGTAACGGTATCGGGAAACAACCGGCTGTTCATCCTGTTTAAAACAACGTTCGCCACCAAAAGCCTCCCGTCCTCGTCCTCGCTCCCCGCCTCAGCCTCAACAATCCGCATGAGCACTTCCTCCTCGTCTGCGCTTAATTTATAAGCCGCCTTGTGTTCAATCACCCCGCAGTCCAGCACCCGCTGGCCAGACACCGCAATATCCATTATGCCCATGCCCTGATCCATAAATATTACATTATCAGCCGGCAGGCTGTATTTTGGAGCCTGCAGCGCCTGGGCAGCATTTTTATCAATGTCGTCAAGTCTCAGATTTAACGGATCCGCTGAACACGTTATCCGCAGAATACTCTCCATCCCTTCAGAACACAGGGACGCAATAAGAAAGATCAGATTTACGGAAACCAACAGAGCAGCAGCCTTTTTATACATATTTTTCATTCCTTTCCCGCATCATGACAACGGACAATGCCTGTCCGATATATCAATATATGAGACAGGCCCCGAAAATATATCCTGAATCTTGAACATCGCGGGGAAAAAATGTTATACTGGAATCGCACATGATGTCTGTTATCAGACAATTCAGTTGTACCTGAAAGGAGCAATAATCTATTGGCGGGGAAAAAAACAAAGGACCGGATTGACGGCGGACATCTGGAGGGCGTGTCCACGGCGTTTAAAAAAAACGGCGCTCCCTATTACCGCGCCTCGCTCACTCACAGGCGGCGGCACATAAGCCTCGGAAGTTATTCCCTTCCTGAGAGCGCACACAATGCCTACCTTGAAGGCTGCCGGATCCTCTCCGACAGCAGTCTCACGCTGGAAAAATACAGCTCCGGTTCCCCTCTCCCGTTTCCGAAATGGGTGTGTCTTATCAATTTTCGGGACAACGGCCTGTATTTTGGGAGCCCAATCTATGTTGGCATGCGCATGATCTATTACTATCTCTCCCCGACACTGGCTCTGAAATTTGATCCTGACGATCTGTTTTACTATTCATCTCACCGCATCATGCGACGCGGGGGCCACTATTTCGTGGCTGATTA
>CANQSE010000220.1 GCA_947626405.1 uncultured Acetatifactor sp.
GGGAATTTGTGCCGGAGCGTCACAAATTCCCCTGATGGCAGACGCGAATTTGAGATTCGCGTCGCCCCGTCGCGTAGAACGCTAAAGGCGAATTAATTCGCCTTGGAATGGAGATTAGTATGAAAAAGAAAAATTTAGCAATCACGACAATTATAGGAAAAGGCGCAGTGTGCAACGGCGATTTCAACGCTGAGGGCTCTGTGAGGATCGACGGAACGATCAACGGAGACGTGACTATAACGGGCACGCTGATACTGGGCGTGACGGGAGTCATAAACGGTGATGTACATGCAGATTCTGTGGTTGTGGGCGGAGAGATCCTCGGAGACGTTACGGTTGCCGACAAGACGGAGCTGACTTCAACGGCGAAGCTTATCGGAAATATTTCAACCGTAGTGATTGTCATCGACGAAAAAGCGATCTTCCAGGGAAACTGCAACATGAACCAGGAGGTGCCCTCCAAACGGCCGAAGCCTCCCGCAAGGTCAGTCAGGGCCGGAAAGAAATCCGCCAAGGAGGCCATAGCGGAAGCGCTTAAGGAAATGGAAGCGGCAAACAGAGAGGAAAACTCCGTCGTGACTGCGAACGCGGGGACAGAGGAGAAGGCTGTACAGCAGCAGAATCCGGAAGCCGGACAAAATACATAAATACATAAAACGGAACACAAAAAGGGATGCCGGGGCATCCCTTTTTTTCACGAATTATCCGCATCTTTTCCGGAGCTTTCCATGCGTCCCAAAACCAGCTCATATCCGTCGTTGCCGTAATTTAACGACCTGTTTACGCGGCTGATGGTTGCGGTGGAGGCGCCGGTTTTTTCGGCGATCTCGAGGTAGGTCTTATGTTTTTTTAACATGGCAGCGACTTCAAAGCGCTGGGAAAGCGACAGCAGTTCATTGACGGTACAGAGATCTTCAAAGAAGCTGTAACATTCCTCACGGTCTTTAAGACATAAAACTGCATCGAAAAGAGAGTCAACCGCTTCGGTTTTAATTTTTTTATTCATTTAAGGATCACCTCGCTAAACACTTTTACGCTGTAAAACTTTACAGCCCGACTAAAAAAATCTTATCACACCAATGACTCAAAGTAAACAAATTTTTTAAAGAAATGATTGTCATATAGTTTTGAATACTATATAATGAAGTCATGAGCGCGCTTTACGAGTGGTGCACATGCTTTACGGCGGTGCACATGCTTTACAGGCGGTGTACATGCTTAACAGGCGGTGCACATGCTTGACAGGCGGTGTACATGCTTAACAGGCGATGCACATGCTTTACGGCGGTGCACATTGTTATGCGGAGGAGGGAGAGCGGATAAATGACGATTGATCACAATGATCTGCTAAACAGTATTCTGGCCAGTCTGGACAGGATTCGACATATTAAGCCTGAGGATATTCCGGGGATAGATCTCTACATGGATCAGGTGACAACGTTTATGGATAACGGTCTGCGCGCTTCCGTAAGGTACCCGCAGGAAGACAAGGTCCTGACGAAAACCATGATAAATAATTATGCAAAAAATGATCTGCTGCCCCCTCCGGTAAAGAAGAAGTATTCCAAGGAGCATGTGCTGCTTCTGATTTTTATATATTACTACAAGGGAATTTTGTCAATCGGTGACATACAGAAGCTGCTCAATCCAATTACGGAGCGTTTTTTTCAGAACGGGGAGGAGTTTAACTTAGAGAGCATATACCGCGAAGCCTTCAGCATGGAGGAGGCTCAGATAAAGGCGTTAAAGGAAGACGTCACACAAAAGTTCAGGACGGCGGAGAATACGTTCAGCGACGCTCCCGAGGACAGCCGTGAGTTTTTGCGGAAATTTGCGTTTATATGCGCGCTTGGATTTGACGTTTATATAAAGCGCCTGCTGATTGAAAAGCTCGTCGATGACCTGACGGAGCATCCTGACGGGAAAAAAACGGAGGATGAAAAGAAGAAACATTCAAAGGATGACGGCCAGAATACACAGGAGAAAGCCGAACAGCAGGAAAACGGGAAAAAACAGAATAAAAAAGAATAAAACAGGAAAACGGGAAAAAACAGGATAAAAAAGAATAAAACAGGATAAAACAGGATAAAACAGGATAAAAATAATAAAAAATAATAAAAACGAATAAAAGCCGGGTGAGGAACAATCTGCCAGGGACCTTCATATAATAGAGCATCATTGAGCAGGGAGGTCTTTTATGAAAAAGAGCAGTTTAAAAAAAGCGGCCGGGGTATGCCTCGGAATACTTGCCCTGGCCGGAGTGTTTACCGGATGTAAAGGCGGGAGTGGATCACAGACAGGAAACAGGGAGGTTGTCCTGAACGAGGTGGCCCACTCCATTTTCTATGCGCCCATGTATGTGGCCATAGAGGAAGGGTACTTTGAGGAGGAGGGAATAGATCTTAAGCTCGTCACAGGCTTCGGCGCGGACAAAACAATGACGGCCGTTCTCACGGGAGAGGCCGACATCGGCTTCATGGGCAGCGAGAGCACGGTGTACACCTATGCGGGCGGCACCGACGACTATGTGGTAAACTTTGCGCAGCTCACCCAGAGAGCAGGAAATTTCCTGGTTGCCAGAGAGCCCATTGAAAATTTTGACTGGAATATGTTAAAAGGCAAAAACGTGCTCGGAGGCAGAGCGGGCGGTATGCCGGAAATGGTGTTTGAATATATTCTTGAATCAAACGGCATAGATCCGGGCGAAGTAAATATAGATCAGAGCATAGACTTCGGCTCCACCGCAGCAGCCTTCGCGGGAGGGCAGGGCGAGTTTACCGTGGAATTTGAACCCCACGCGACATCGCTGGAGCAGCAGGGGAAGGGCTATGTTGTCGCCTCGCTCGGAAAAGATTCAGGCTATGTGCCGTATACGGCGTTTTCTGCAAAGAAAAGCTATATTGAAAAGAACTCCGACACGATCCAGGCGTTTACAAACGCCCTGCAGAAAGGAATGGATTATGTCCTAAGCCACAGTCCTGAGGAAATTGCGAAGGTTATAGCGCCGCAGTTTAAGGAGACGGATATTGAGACGATTACAACCATAGTTGCAAGATATTACGAGCAGGACACATGGAAAAAGGATCTGATATTTGAGAAAAGCTCCTTTGATCTGCTCCAGAATATCCTGGAAGATTCAAAGGTGCTGGAAAAGCGCGTTCCATACGAGGATCTGGTAAACACGGAGTTTGCCGAAGAAGCCGCAAAGTAGGCGGATATTGAAATAACGCCATGGGGCGTCCGGCAGCGGTCGTCTTGTAACGGTTCAGTCCTTCCCTTGCAAGTCACGCCCGGGCTGAACTGTAACGGCCGCCTTCATGGCGTATTTTTAAAAGTGGTTGTGAAAAAATGCGCGATCTGATAAAATGAAATAGGCTGCGACAGCTGCCGTACATTGGACAAATCCGGAGATATGCCGGATGATTAAGGG
>CANQSE010000221.1 GCA_947626405.1 uncultured Acetatifactor sp.
CTTTTCCTTTTTGTTCATCTTAAAAGAATAATCTCTCGGAACCGGCGCAAACACCACGCCTCCTCCTGTCCACTGAGGCGCTCTGATCGAGCCCTGTCTCGCATGACCCGTTTCTTTTTGTCTCCAGGGCTTTCTTCCTCCTCCGGACACCTCTGAGCGCGTCTTTGCTTTCTGTGTTCCCTGACGATTATTTGCAAGCTGCTGTACGACGGCCATATGCACAAGGTGTTCATTCACTTCCACGCCGAACACCGCGTCATTCAGCTCAATCGTGCCAACTTCCTTACCTTCCATATTATAAACAGCTACGTTTGCCATCTGGCTGGTCCTCCTTCCGCGTGCTCTCTGGCACACCGTTATGCTTCAACTTTTACGGTCTCTTTGACGGTAACAAGCGCCTTCCTGGGACCGGGCACAGAGCCCTTTACCAAAAGCAGGTTCTTGTCGGCATCCACCCTGACGACCTGAAGATTCTGAACAGTTACTTTTACACATCCCATGTGGCCGGGCATGCCTTTTCCCTTATACACACGGCTCGGGGAAGAACATGCGCCGTTTGAGCCCTGGTGGCGATGGAACTTGGAACCGTGCTTCATCGGTCCCCTGTGCTGGCCCAGTCTCTTAATCGTGCCCTGGAATCCTTTGCCCTTTGAGATTGCGGAAGCATCCACCTTGTCTCCCTCGGCAAAGATATCAGCCTTGATCTCTGAGCCCAGGCTGTATTCACCGGCGTTTTCAAATCTGAACTCTCTTATATATCTCTTGGAGCTTACTCCGGCCTTCTTAAAATGGCCCTGCACGGCCTTGTTTGCGCCGTGTCTGTGGATAATCTCCTTTTTGCCGCCCGCGTCCTTGTTGACGATCCTGTCCTTTTTATCAACGAATCCCACCTGAACAGCGCTGTAGCCGTCGTTTTCGGGAGTCTTGATCTGCGTAACCACGCAGGGACCGGCCTGAAGAACGGTCACGGGAATAAGCGTTCCGTCTTCACTAAAGATCTGTGTCATTCCGACCTTTGTTGCCAAAATTGCCTTCTTCATTTTTCCTCTCTTTCTGCCTTTCGGCTGTCTACATAGCGGACCACACGGGCATCGTTGCGCCATGCCCTTTTACGTCCTTTTGGGACGCGCATGTGTTCTTACGTCTAAGTAGAGGTTTGCTTTCGGTTTACTTTTTACTTTGTTTTCATTTTGATGTCGATATACACGCCTGCGGGCATCTCAAGTCTCTGGAGCGCATCCACGGTTTTCTGCGTGGGAGCAATAATGTCGATCAGCCTCTTGTGGGTCCTCTGCTCAAACTGCTCTCTGGAATCCTTGTACTTGTGTACCGCTCTAAGAATGGTCACAACCTCTTTCTTTGTAGGAAGGGGCACGGGGCCGCTCACCTCGGAACCTGTCTTCTTTACGGTCTCGATAATCTTCTTTGCCGAAGCATCCACAAGCTGATGCTCATAAGCTTTCAGGGTAATTCTCATTACTTGACTTGCCATAAAAAAAGTCGCCTCCTTTTCGCACTTTTGGGTTCTAAGTACGACAAGCGGTGACTGTACACTCTCCCGTGTGTGTCCTGAACCTTTGCGCAACTCATTCCGGCTCAGTTCTTCAACACGTCGTTTCTGCTCCTGGCAGACTTTCTTACGGTACAGTGACTTGTCGTCAGTTTTTTAACTTGACATTCGCTCCACGGAAAACCTGACTGCCATTGCTGGCAACCAGCAACCTCACGCTTCTCGGCTATCATGTCACAGCATTGAATAGTATACATGCAAAAAGTCCTTTTTGCAAGGACTTTTTTAAAAAAATTGTATTTTTTTACATACACGTCGATCCGAACGGCCCTCATCCGAATATGTTACGCATAAAATTATAAAGGCCGCTTTTTATTGCGTTTGAGTCGTGATCCGCCCCCGGGACCTCGTACCAGATGTGATCAACCCCGTTTTTTTCCAGAATCTCGTGGTAGCTTTTGGGGAAATTTCCCACTGTTTTATCCTGCGTGCCGCAGCAGATCATCAAAACATCAGGTTCATTCTCCCCGGCCGCAAAGGTCATGGCGCTCTCCTCCATCTGTCCCTCATGGATCATTGCCCAGTCCTTCGCTGGCACAAGCCCTGGCGCCGGTGCAATAGCCCCGACATAGGCAAACAGATCCGGCCTGTTAAAGCCGATAAAGAGCGTCTCGCGTCCGCCCATTGAAAATCCCGCGAGCGCACGGCTTTTTCTGTCCGTAAGCACGGAATAGCTTCTCTCCACGAAGGGGATCAGATCGTTTACAAGATCATTTATAAAATCATCATACGGCTCTATGTCCTTTTTGTTAAAACCCGGCTTTTGGTTCGGATCCGAGGAGGCATACATGTTCGGCAGAACGATTACCATATCCTCCGCCTCGCCGTCACAGGCCAGATTCGCCGCAATCTCCAAAAGAGCGTTGCCCTGATCCCCGCACATCGTATATTCGTCTCCGAAAATCCCGTGAAGCAGATACAATACGGGATATTTAACCGAGCTGTCATAGCCCGGAGGAAGGAGAATGTTGACTCCTCTGTCAAGTCCCGTAGTCGTCGAGTGATAAGTCTGATGGCTGAGAGTCCCGTAAGCCGTATTTTTCCTTACCTTATATATATTCTCCGGACATTCCTTTACAATATCTCTTTTATTCACTGTAGATACCCTCCCCCATATTTTTCCGCTCAGTCCTTTTTTGCGGATCCGGTTTGTCTGATTTGTGCGGCAGTCGTCCGCATTTATCATTTTACAAAAAAGATCTGCAGGGCGTGATAGAGATCAAGCTGCCACGCCTTCATATCATGTACTCCGCCTGGAATAATGTAAAAGTCGTAATTTTCACCCTGCTTAAGCTGCGGGCAGTCCTCAGTCACCTTTTCCATTATATATTTATGCTCCGCATAGGCTATATCCTTGTCGCCGTTACAGCAGAACAGGTAATCAAGCTTAAGTCCCTTTTTCTCACCTTCCGCAAGCGTCCTGCGGATGCGCTCAACCTCAGCGTCACGGTTCCCGTTCGGACCGCAGCAGCCGGAGAACGCTCCATACCAGGAGAAAAGATCAAAGTTATTGTAAAACGCCGCCCTGTAAGTGGTCATTGAGCCGAGGGAAAGTCCCGCAAAGGCTCTGTGTTCCCTTGTATTTATCAGATTTTCCTCGCTCACATCACCCGAGGCATAAGTCGAAAAGGCCGACTCCACCGAAGGGATTAAATCCTTTCTAAGCTCATGGCAGAAATGCTCCGTTATATACTCCGCGTTATTGTCGGCTTCCTCCCCTCTGTAGTAAGTGGGAGCCACGATTATACAGGGCTCGCATATCCCGTCCGCCATCATGTTGTCAAGAATCCGCACCGTGTCGGGAAACATTTTGAACCACCAGTCCTCGTTCACACCGCCTCCGTGGAGAAGATACAAA
>CANQSE010000222.1 GCA_947626405.1 uncultured Acetatifactor sp.
AAGCGTCTGCTGATCGGCGACGACGAGCACGGCTGGGACGACAACGGCGTGTTCAACTTCGAGGGCGGCTGCTATGCAAAGGTTATCAATCTGGATAAGGATTCCGAGCCCGACATTTACAACGCCATCAAGAGAAACGCGCTTCTCGAGAACGTGACTTTGGACGCTGACGGAAAGATTGATTTCAACGACAAGAGCGTTACCGAGAATACCCGTGTTTCCTATCCGATCAACCATATTGAGAAGATCGTTCAGCCTGTTTCCGCAGGACCTGCCGCGAAGAACGTGATCTTTTTGTCAGCGGATGCATTCGGCGTGCTGCCTCCCGTATCCGTACTGACTCCCGAGCAGACACAGTATTATTTCCTGTCCGGATTTACGGCAAAGCTGGCAGGCACGGAGCGCGGCATCACCGAGCCTACACCTACCTTCTCGGCATGCTTTGGCCAGGCGTTTCTGGAGCTGCATCCCACAAAGTACGCAGAGGAGCTTGTGAAGAAGATGCAGGCAAACGGCGCTAAGGCATATCTTGTGAACACAGGATGGAACGGCACCGGAAAGCGTATCTCCATCAAGGATACCCGCGGAATCATCGACGCAATCTTAAACGGCGATATCGCTAAGGCGTCCACGAAGAAGATCCCTTACTTCAATTTCGAGGTTCCCACCGAGCTGCCCGGAGTTGACACAAACATTCTGGATCCCCGCAATACTTATGCTGACGCATCCGAATGGGATACAAAGGCAAAGGATCTGGCACAGAGATTTATCAAGAATTTTGCAAAGTACGAGAGCAATGACGCCGGCAAGGCGCTGGTGGCAGCGGGACCTCAGCTTTAAACTTCAATACTGATACGACGACATGCAAATGCACAAAAAACGGCGGAAGATGTAGAAATACAGGTTCCGCCGTTTATGCAAGGAGTATTTTCAAGGAGGATTTTCTATGAAAAAGCAAGCGTTTAATCCCTATCTGCCATCGTGGGAATATATTCCGGACGGCGAGCCCTACGTATTCGGAGACAGGGTTTACGTTTATGGATCTCACGATCTGTATAACGGTTATGTTTTCTGCCTTGGAGATTATGTCTGCTGGTCGGCGCCGGTTGACGATCTGGGAAACTGGAGATATGAGGGAGTGATCTATCCCAAAATTTCCGATCCTCTCAATCCCGAGGGAAAAATGTGTCTGTACGCTCCGGATGTGACCATAGGGCCTGACGGCAGATATTATCTGTATTACGTGTTGGATCACGTGCCTGTGGTTTCCGTGGCGGTCTGCGATACTCCGGCGGGAAAATATGAATTTTACGGGTACGTCCACTATGCGGACGGTACGCGTCTTGGGGAAAGGGACGGAGACCAGCCCCAGTTTGATCCCGGAGTTTTGACTGAAGGCGACAGGACATATCTCTATACCGGATTCTGCGGCAGGGGAGATAAATCGAGAAAAGGCTCTATGGTGACGGTGCTGGGGAAGGATATGCTGACTATTACCGAGGAACCCGTACTGGTGGTGCCGGGCTGCGAATACAGCAGCGGCACGAGCTTTGAGGAGCATCCTTTCTTTGAAGCGTCTTCCATACGCAAGGTTGGAGACACATATTATTTCATATATTCTTCATCAGTGATGCATGAGCTCTGCTATGGCGTAAGCAAGAGCCCGGTTTCGGGATTTACCTACGGCGGTGTCATTGTAAGCAACTGCGATTTGCATATAGACACGTATAAGCCTGCAGATAAGCCGATGGCGTATGGCGCGAACAACCACGGAAGCATTGTTCAAATCGGTGAGCAATGGTATATTTTCTACCACCGCCACACGAACGGGACCTGGTACAGCAGACAGGGTTGTGCAGAGCCTGTCCAGATTCTTCCTGACGGAACAATTCCGCAGGTCGAGATTACTTCCTGCGGCTTAAACGGAGGCCCTCTTGTTGGGAAGGGAGAATATCCGGCTTATCTTGCCTGCAATCTTTTCTGCAGTCAGCAGTCCGCATATGTGGGCGGAGAAAGAGCGCCCAAAATCATGCAGGACGGCAGGGACGGGGACGAGGAGCCGGGATACATCGCGAATATTCAGGATTCAGCCACCGCCGGTTTCAAATATTTTGACTGTAAGGGTGTAAAAGAATTTAAAATTAAAGTCAGAGGTTACGGAGACGGCGTTTTTGAGGTAAAGACATCCTGGGACGGCGAGCCTTTGGCTAAGCTCAAGGTGCAAAATGCGAATGTCTGGGAGGAGTATTGTGCGCCAATCAGCATCCCGGACGGCGTACATGCAATCTACCTTACGTACCGCGGGGGCGGAAACGTAAGCCTTAAGTCGATAACATTCGCTTAAAGTGCTTTTTAATAGCTTTTTAATATCCAAAAATTACTGTTGTATTCTTTCGTGTGATTGGCTATAATAAAGATAACCTGAAATGTTTGATAACTCCTGTTCGTTTTTGAACCTACATTACTTTAAACGGGATTCCTATATCGCCAGGTGGCTGTCAAGCCCTCACTCGCGCGGCCGTGCTGCCGCGGAGGATTGGAAGGGAAGGCAAAAGGCTGGCTGCGGTAACCCACCTAGCATTGCTAGGAGTCAAAAAACAGGAGGCGGCATTTTGGGGTTATAAACAGAAGAAAAGAGCAGTCCCGCAAGGGCTGCTCTTTTGTGGTCTTTATGCCTTGCGCAAAGATTGTTTCGCGGCTGATTATTTCGGAAAGGAAAGTGTGCCCTGGCCGGGCGGGGATGGATTATTGAAAGACAGGTGGGGGTTTGACAAATCCCAGCGTGTACAGCTTAAGGCTTTTATCTGTATTCTGGGATTTGTGCTTATAATAGCGTTGATTGCGGGTATTATTTTGGCGGCGCCCGGAGAAAAAGGAAGTCTGGAAGACGGGGAAGCTTCAGGGGACATTTCTTCGGAAGATAAGGGCGCGCCAAAGGTGAATGTATATAGAAACGTCTGGCTTATCGAAAAAGACGGGGAAAGGGTCGTGATTTTCCGGGAAGGGAAAAGGGAAACTTACGTCTTTAACGGGAAAGCTTCTGATAAGGAAACGGACGCAGGGGAGCCTGAGGAAGAAGAAAGGGTGTGTGACATGCTGGCTGACATTGAGATTACAGACGGCGTTGTCACCGCGCTGCGTCTTAAGCCTGAGAGAATAAGCGGCAGGATCCTTGGAGCGGACGATATTTACGTTGAGGTGGAGGGATACGGCAGGCTGCCTCTGTCGAAAAACTGCAGGGGATATCGTCTTTACGGCAGTCTCTCAATGTGTGCGCCAAAGGAGCTCCCGTTCGGGGAAAGCGTCGATTTCTGCATGGAAAACGGCGAGGTCTGCGGCATCCTTGTGGCGCGCGGGGAAGCGGTGAAAAATATCAGGGTGCTGATTAAGACCTCCGACTATGGCGGA
>CANQSE010000223.1 GCA_947626405.1 uncultured Acetatifactor sp.
CATGGGCTCCTTTATAGTGCGCAACTACATGTTCCGCTATGGCACGGGCATTACGGCCGCTGTCGTCATGGGGACGGGCATGCCCGACAAAAGGCTCATCAATATCGCCAAAACGCTGGCCGGGGTCCAGAAGGCTTTTCTCGGATCACAGCATGTAAGCGGAATCTTAAACAGGAAGATATTCGGTAAATATAATTCCGAGATTGCGAATCCAAGGACGGAATTTGACTGGCTTTCCAGGGATGAGGAATGTGTGGACAGGTATATCGCGGATCCTCTCTGCGGATTCACTTTTACGGTAAACGGGTTTTCGACTTTGTTTGAGCTGATCCTGCGGCTGTACAGAGATGAAAATCTGGAGCGGATCCCGCTGGATCTGCCGGTATTTATAGTCTCGGGGACGGCTGATCCCGTCGGGGATTACGGCAGAGCCGTCAGGCGTACATACGATCAGCTCCGCTCGCTTGGCTTAAAGGACGTACAGATGAAGATGTACGCCGAAGCGCGGCATGAGCTTCTGAACGAGACGAACAGAAAAGATGTTGCGCAGGATATATACTGTTGGATAAGGGATAAGTTTTTGCAGAAGAATAATCAGGAGTAGGTATGGAAGAAAAAATGGGTTTGCCCTGCGAGATCAGGTGGGCAAGGGAAAATGAATGGTCGCCCGCCATGAAAATGATATGGCGAACTTTTCTCCGATATGACGGAAAAGATTATACCAGCGAGGGCATCAGGAGTTTTTTTGATTTTATAACGGACGACAACCTTCATACGGCGTTTCTGCGCGGAGAGTACAGAATGATGGTGGCTCTTGCGGACGACAGAATAGTGGGCGCCGGTTCCCTGAGAAATATCAATCACCTCTCACTTTTGTTTGTGGACGGCGATTATCACCGCAAGGGTATAGGAAGCAGGATCCTGACGCGTCTGTGCAGCTATCTTGACAAGGAGCTGGGAGAAAGGTATATTTCGTTGAAGGCCGCTCCGTATGCGGTGGATTTTTACAGAAAACTAGGATTTCGCACGCTCAGACCCGAGGAGGAATATTCGGGCATCAGGGTGACAGCCATGATTAAAATGTTGTGAGCCGTCGCTGCGGCAGGAGGTGAGATAGTATGAAAATTTTTGATATTGACAGTCCGTTGATGCAGTCGCTTACAAAAGTAGCCGATCTCATGATATTGAACCTGCTCACAATTGTGTGCTGTATACCCGTGATTACGGCCGGCCCTGCTCTGACGGCGCTGAATTATATGGCTTTAAAAATAGTGAGAAACGAAGAATGTTATATAGTAAAGGGTTTTTTTAAATCCTTTAAGGAAAATCTGTTTCAGGGCATAGTGGTGTGGCTGCTGGCTCTGCTCATGGCGGCTATTCTGGTGAGCGATTACGTCATCATGGGGACGTCAGGTCTCAGCTACGCCGGAATTATGCAGGCTTTCGTCATCGTAATGGCGGTTTTTGTAATAAGCACGCTTCTTTACGTTTTTCCCGTGATGGCAAAGTTTCAGAACACAATAAAAAACACTGTCAAAAATGCTTTTCTGATTAGCCTGATGCAGTTTCCCAAGACGGTAGTAATGTTTGTGGTCTATGCCATACCGGTGTGGGTGTTCCTGAATCTTATCCAGTTGTTTCCTTTTGTGCTGTTCTTCGGTCTTTCCGTTCCGGCATGGCTGTCGGCAAAGCTGTATAACAAGGTGTTCAAAAAGCTTGAGGACAGGTACTGGGAAACCCAGAAGGGCAACGAGGAGGAACACGTTGACGGGGATGAGGAGGATGTAAGAATTTTCCGTGACGAGCTTGACGAGACGCTCCAGGAAAGAAAATAATCGGGGATTTGTGTAAGGTGCCGAATATTTTCACTGTTTTTTGTGCAATATGACAAATACGGAGCGATTTTGATGGCTGAACTGGCATTTTCAACAAAACTGACTCAAAAAATTGTGAAATAGTGTTATTGAATAAAATCGAATAATCCGTTATACTTATTACAATGTTAAGCGGTATCTGCCGGTTTAACAGACCATAACAACAAGTTCATTGAAAGGAGCTACATATTTATGGCAAGTTTAACTTTGAAAAATGTCACAAAGGTGTATCCCAACGGTTTTGAAGCTGTTAAGGATTTCAACCTGGACATTAAGGATCAGGAATTTATCATCTTCGTTGGTCCTTCCGGATGCGGTAAATCCACAACGCTTCGTATGATTGCAGGTCTGGAGGATATTACAGCCGGAGAACTGAAGATTGGCGACAGGGTCGTAAACGACGTTGAGCCAAAAGACAGAGATATCGCAATGGTGTTCCAGAATTACGCTCTGTATCCTCACATGTCGGTTTATGATAACATGGCGTTTGGTCTGAAGCTTAGAAAAGTTCCCAAGGATCAGATTGACAAGATGGTGAAGGAAGCCGCAAAGATTCTTGACCTGACTCCGCTCCTTGACCGTAAGCCCAAGGCTCTGTCCGGTGGTCAGAGACAGCGTGTTGCCATGGGTCGTGCTATTGTGCGTAACCCCAAGGTATTCCTGATGGATGAGCCGCTGTCCAACCTGGACGCAAAGCTGCGTGTGCAGATGAGAATTGAGATTGCTAAGCTGCACCAGAGACTGGGTACAACGATTATCTACGTTACACATGACCAGACCGAGGCTATGACGCTGGGAACCAGGATCGTCGTTATGAAGGACGGCGTGATTCAGCAGGTTGATACCCCTCAGAATCTGTATGAGAAGCCCTGCAACCTGTTTGTGGCAGGATTCATGGGTTCTCCTCAGATGAACTTCCTGGATGCTACCGTTAAGGTTGTGGGAGATGTGGCGCATCTTGAGATCGCCGGACACAGCATACCCCTTCCTGCAGCGAAGTCCAAGAAGCTTATCGAGGGAGGTTATGACGGAAAGCTTGTTACCTTTGGTATCCGTCCCGAGGATGTATATGATTCTCAGACCTTTATCGAAGCTTCTCCCCAGAGTGTGTTCGATTCCACCGTCAAGGTTTACGAGCTGTTGGGCGCCGAGGTTTATCTGTACTTTGATCTGGAGGAGTTCCCGATCACCGCGAGAGTTGATTCCCGTACAACCTCAAGACCCGGCGATGTTATCAAGTTTGCGTTTGATGTGGAAAAGATTCATGTCTTCGACAAAGAGACAGAGCAGGTTATCACAAACTAAGATTGATGCTCAGGGGGTGCTGGTGACAGCACCCCTTAATTCATGATAACAGAAAATCTGCGGAGCGTGTTTTCTGTTGTTTTCAGAAAAGAAAGGCCGGATAAAATGATATCAAGTCAGGTCATTCAAAACAGCATAGAGGAATTAAAGACAATTACGAAGGTTGATCTGTTTGTATATGATCTGTCCGGAATTTCGGTGGCATGCACC
>CANQSE010000224.1 GCA_947626405.1 uncultured Acetatifactor sp.
TGGTAAAACGAAGCCTGTCACCTTCCCAAACCGCTGTCCCCCGCAATGTTCCGGCGCGATATATGTCGATTTCTACCGCATAGGTTTCATTTTCCTGCAGGGCAAGCGTCAAATCGCTATAAACATCAGTGGTTCCCTGTTTATCGGTATAAACGCCGGAAACATCCGCTTTCTCTGCCGGTTTTGTATCAGCCGTCTGAACCGGCTTTTCTGTTTGTTCTTGTCCTTTTTCTACTGGCTCTGTTTCGTTAATTTCCGGTGAGGCAGTTACCTGTATCGGGTTTGGTTCTTGTTTTTGAACTGCTTTCTGTGGCTGCAATGGCTGCTCACTGTTCCCGCCTGACGAACAGGCAGCAAGCGAAAATACGAGACAACCCGCAAGTAAAACAGCTAATCTTTTTTTCATGATAACATATGTCCTCTCTCTCTGATAAGTTCATCAAAATTTTTGATTTTGATTCATTGGTATTATACTCCGGTCAGAGTACGTCTTCAACATCAACTTGCCATTTTCCCGGCCTGACTTAAAGGGGAAATCCGCTCTCTCGGTACTTAAGCTTGGCTGCCGGTTTGTAAAACAGGCACTTGGCAGCCGGTTCAGGGTCGATTGCCGCCAGCAGCTTCATCTGATGGACGGTGGCTTCGTGGCTGGGGCACCCGAAAGCATAAAGAATATTTCTCGTCAATGTTCCTTGATTGTATGACAATTCCGGAAGTCTGTGGTAAAATGGATTTGGCGGTGTCCGTTCTCGGTGGTGCAGACGGAGCGGATGAGGGAGATAAAGGAGTATTTTGTAAATGGAATTGTATGACGGAAGACCGGAAAACACAGAGGGCAGGCTGCCAAGGGAAATAAGGACTTACGATTTTCTGGATGCGCTGGGCATCCGCTATCAGCGGACTGACCATGAGCCGGCGGACAATATGGCAGCCTGCAATGAAATCGATGCGGTGCTGGATGTGGTGATCTGCAAGAACCTTTTTTTGTGCAATAGACAGAAAACCCGTTTTTATCTCCTGATGATGCCGGGAAATAAAAAATTCAAGACCAAAGAATTATCTGCGCAGATTGATTCCTCCAGACTGTCCTTTGCCGATCCGGAAGACATGCTGAAATATCTGGATATTGAACCCGGTGCGGTCAGCATCATGGGGCTGATGAATGACAAAGAAGGCGCGGTGCAGCTTTTGATAGACGAGGATGTGCTCGACGGAGAATATCTCGGCTGCCATCCGTGCGTTTGTACATCCAGCCTGAAAATGCGGACAAAAGATGTCATAGAAAAATTTCTTCCGGCGGTCGGGCATGCCTGTCATACTGTCCGCCTGACCGGTGAAGACTGATACCGTCAACAGATATTAGGAGTGTTTGAGAGGGGATTTCCGTAAGGAGAAAAAGGACTTTAAACGGCTTGAAAAATGGCAGGGCAGACATTATAATTAACATAACTAAACAGGTACATGAAATAAAAATATATTACAGAACACATTACAAATTCATAGGAAATACAGGCAGAGATGTAACAGAAGGGAGGCGGGTCTGTGGTATTTACGAAAATGGAAGGCTGTGGAAACGATTACATCTATGTGAACGGTTTTGACGAGAAAATTCCGAAGGATCAAAAGCCGGAGCTTGCACGCAGGCTTAGCGACAGGCATTTTGGCGTGGGCGGTGACGGGCTGATTTTTATCAATCCTTCCGATGCGGCGGATTTTGAGATGGAGATGTACAATGCGGACGGGAGCCCTTCGGAGATGTGCGGAAACGGGATCCGATGCGTGGGAAAGTATGTCTACGACAAGGGCATGACGGATCGGACCTGCATATCAGTAGTCAGCGCCGGAAAGGTAAAATATCTGGAACTTGAAGTGGAACGGCCCAAAGACAATCCCTCCGACAGGGGAGAAGTGACGAGGGTACGGGTCAATATGGGGAGTCCGGTGCTTGACGCCTCACAAATTCCCGTAGATGCCGAAGGCGACAGGGTGATAGACGAAGCCATAGAGGTTGACGGACAGGAATACCGCATGACCTGCGTATCAATGGGAAATCCCCACGCGGTAGTTTTTAAGAAGGGCGTTGCGGAAATGAACCTGGAGCGGGTCGGCCCTCTTTTTGAGAACCACAAACGCTTTCCCAGGAGGACAAACACGGAGTTTGTCGAGGTGATCGACAGACAGCACGTGTTTATGCGGGTCTGGGAAAGGGGAACCGGAGAGACCCTTGCATGCGGTACGGGATGCTGTGCAACCGCCGTGGCGTGTATTTTAAACGGGTTGACCGACGACAGGATAACGGTTAAGGTATTGGGCGGAGAGCTTGAGATCGAGTGGGACAGAGACAATGATCTCATATATATGACGGGACCGGCAGTCACGGTGTTTGAGGGAACATACCCTTTTTATACGGCATCCATGAAGGAGGAGAAAAATGTTTAAATTAAACGAAAATTATCTTAAGCTGCCCGGAAGCTACCTTTTTTCAACGATTGGAAAAAAGGTGAGCGCCTACAGCGCGGCAAATCCGGACAAAAAGATTATCAGACTGGGAATCGGTGATGTGACGCAGCCTCTGGCCCCTGCCATAATAGGGGCAATGCACAAAGCCGTGGACGAGATGGGAAACGCCGAGACTTTTCATGGATATGCTCCTGATCTCGGATATGAGTTTTTAAGAAGCGCTATTGCGGAAAACGATTATAAAGCAAGGGGATGCAGTATCTCGGCCGACGAAATTTTTATTTCAGACGGAGCAAAGTGCGATTCAGGCAACATTCAGGAGATATTCAGCCTCGACAACAGGATTGCGGTGTGCGATCCCGTGTACCCTGTGTATGTGGACTCAAACGTGATGGCGGGAAGAACCGGAAATTACGACAGCGCCACGGGCACATGGAGCAATGTGATTTACATGCCGTGTACCGCTGAGAATAATTTTGCCCCCGAGCTGCCGGACGAGACTCCCGATATGATCTACCTTTGTTTCCCGAACAATCCCACGGGAGCAACGGTGACGAAAGCGCAGCTGCAGGAGTGGGTGGATTATGCCAATAAGGTCGGAGCCGTGATTATTTATGACGCCGCGTATGAAGCGTACATATCCGAGCCTGACGTGCCTCACAGCATATATGAATGTGACGGTGCGCAGACCTGCGCCATCGAGCTTCGCTCATTTTCAAAAAACGCGGGCTTTACCGGCGTGAGACTTGGGTTTACCGTGGTACCCAGGGAGCTTAAGTGCGGCGACGTGGAGCTCCATGGGCTGTGGGCGAGACGTCACGGGACAAAGTATAACGGAGCGCCGTATATCGTGCAGCGCGCCGGAGAGGCCGTCTATTCTCCCGAGGGAAAGGAACAGCTTAAAAAGCAGGTGGCGTATTAC
>CANQSE010000225.1 GCA_947626405.1 uncultured Acetatifactor sp.
CAGCAGTCGCAGAATCTGAGCCCAGACGGCATAGTGGGCCCCAATACCTGGCAGGCCCTTTACAATATTTACCTTGGAATCTCCAATAATGTACCCACACCGGGACCGGAGACCGGCTATGTTTCCTATACGGTACAGGCCGGTGACAGTCTGTGGCTCATCGCCCGCCGTTACGGAACCACAGTTGAAGCCATCATGCGGGCAAACGGACTCACGGACACCACTCTGCAGATCGGTCAGGTGCTTCGTGTACCGGTCCCTGAAAATCCCTATGTAGAATATACCGTCCGCTCCGGAGACACGCTCTGGGAGCTGTCGCGCCGTTACGGGACCACAGTTGAAGCGATTATGCAGGCAAACGGGCTCACAAGCACCGTATTACAGATCGGCCAGGTGCTCAGAATACCGGTAGGCTGACAAACGACGCAAAAATGCTGCGGCCCGGGAGACATTCTTCCTTTGCCGCAGCATTTACACTCAGGACTGTTTATTTTTTCTGCATACTATATGCTTTAACGCTCTGCAGGAGACGTTCAAGCCCGTCGCGAAGACGCGGCTGAGGACATGCGACATTCATCCTTATAAAGCTTTTTCCGCATGCACCGTACTCCTCTCCCGCCGTCAGGTACAGGCCGCTGTCAGCCCTTATAAATTCCGCAAGCTCTCCGGCGTCACCGGTAAGCTGCGTACAGTCCAGCCATAAAAGATACGTGGCGTTTGACGGCACAACCCTGATATCCGAAATTTTCTCATTTATGAATTTTTTCACAATACTCTTGTTATCATAAAGATACCGTCTAAGCTCCTCAAGCCACGGCTCGCCCCGCGTAAAGGCCGCCACCGCCGCTCCCACGGCAAATACGTTCGGCTCCGCCACCTCGTCGGTATTAAGTCCTCTGTCAACCTTATGACGAATCACCGGATCCGGCACCATGACCGCCGCCGTCTGTAAACCCGCCAGGTTGAACGTTTTTGTCGGAGCCAGGCAGGTTATGCTGTTTTCCCTGCAGATATCCGACACCGACGCAAAAGGCACGTACTCACAGCCGGGATCCGCCAGGTCACAGTGAATCTCGTCCGACAAAACCAAAACATGGTGTTTATAACAGAGCCGGCCAATCCTGTCAAGAGTCTGCCTGTCCCAGATTTTACCCACGGGATTATGCGGATTGCAAAGAAGCATCAGCGTGGTCTGAGGATCCGCCAGCTTCTCCTCCAGATCCTCCCAGTCGATATTGTACTCTGTGCCGTCGTAGACAAGAGGGCTTTCAAGTATTACCCTCCCATTGTTTCGGATAGAGTTGAAAAAAATATTGTAGACGGGAGTCTGTACGAGCACTTTTTCCCCCACAGTGGTAAGCTTTCGCACCACGCTTGATATCGCCGGCACCACCCCCGTGCAGAAAATCAGCCAGTCACGATCTATTGTAAGTCCGTGTCTGCGGCTCCACCAGCCCTGATACGCCCCATACCATTCCTGCGTCACAACAGAATATCCGAAAATACCGTGATTTGCCCTCTCCTTCAGATATTCCGTGACTTCAGGGGCCGTTTCAAAGTCCATATCGGCAACCCACATGGGAAGCTCACGCTCTGCCACGTCCCATTTCAGCGAACCGCTTCCCCTTCTGTCAGTAAGCTTATCAAAATCATAGTTCATCCCTGTAATGTTCCTTTATTCTTCACGATCCCCTACTTCTCGTCAAGCTGCCACGGAGCTCTGTCGGAACGTTTCAGAATCTCTCCCGCCTCAATCTTTGTCTGGTCGATCCTTACCTTTCGGCCGTCCATAATAAGCTCGCCTATCCTGTCAGCCCGTATGATGCCTCCGCTGGGGTTGAATACGCTGTCTACCTTTCCGATGATCTCCACATCCGCCTGAGAATATTCAAATGCCAGAGTGGTATCCTGCAGTCTGCAGTTTTTCATAACCAGATTGTCAATATAACACATGCCCTGAAGGCTCTCTATCGTACAGTTTATAAGAGTGATATTATGAGAGTTCCATCCAAGGTATTCCCCTGATATGAAGGAGTCGTACACCGTCACATTCTCACAGTTCCAGAAAGCGTCCTTTGACAGCATCCTGGAATTTCTCACCACGACATTCTCACAGCCGTCAAAACTGTAATTTCCTACCAGACGGAAATTGTCGGCCTTTATGTCCCTGCTGTTCATTCCGAAATAATCGCCCCTGGCCATGACGTTTTCCATCTCCACATTCCTGCAGCTCCAGAGCGTTTCCGCCGCATTGGGCATATCAATGTTTTTCAGTTTAAGCCCGTTCATCCTGCGGAAGGTCTTTGGCGCCTCTATGACACAGTCGGACATATCGAGATTATCAGTGTACCATATACCTGCGCGTGCCATATCGTACAGCGTACATTCTCTCACAACAATATCCTTGCAGTACCAGAGAGGATATTTCCATCGAAACAACGTATGATCTATCTCCAGATTGCGGCTTTCCTTCAAAGGCGACTCGCCGTCGGCGAAAGTACAATAGCTTATATGACTGTCTCTGGTCTGAAACAGCGCTCTTTCTCCTGTCAGAAACCTGTCTCTTATCTCATCCATATATTCCTCTTTTCCGCCGCATCAGCAGCCATTTCCTTACCGTATACAGCATATGCGTGGAGACACCGTCGCCACCATACCAATTTATCTTATCGCATAAATTACAAAAATTCAATTCCTATTTGAAGCCTACCATTCGCGCCGGATCTCATCCTCCGAGAGGCCGTATTTTTTCAGAAACTCCTGCATGTCCCTGTCGTCTCTTATCATCATAATCTCAGTAAATCTGCCCGTCTTAAGATCCTTAAAGCCCGCCACCTGTTCTCCCGTACAGATGCTCGCGCGTATAACCGGCCTGTGCATGCTTCTGTCAAAACAAAAAATTCCGTCACCGTCAGCATCCACTTTCTGACAGGACGCTTCTTTTCCATTTTTTTCTGAGGTATACGCCGGTTGTTTTTTTCTGCGTCTCGAAAAATCAAATATTTTCATACGCCTTTGTCCCTCCCTTTTCCACCGTGCGGGAACCGATAAAAAGAACCGTCGCTCTCGTCACAAGCAAACGGCCATCCGATGTATACAAATTAACGGTCCGGCCTTCAGCCGTCCAGACTAATATATGCAAACTGCCGCATCACTGCGGCAGACTGCATAAACGACCCAGATCGGACTCGAACCCTCGACCTCCGCCGTGACAGGGCGGCGCTCTAACCAACTGAGCCACTAGGCCATACATCTACTGTTATCACAAAAGAAAATTATAAAAAAATATTATAAATGGACCTTCGGGGACTCGAACCCAGGACCGACCGGTTATGAGCCGGTTGCTCTAACCAACTGAGCTAAAGGTCCGCA
>CANQSE010000226.1 GCA_947626405.1 uncultured Acetatifactor sp.
TCCTATGATCGATTTCATAATAGTGCTTTTTCCCGCTCCGTTTGGCCCGAGCATCACCGTAACGCTTCCGGGCTCAAGGCTAAAGCTCAAATCGTCACAGGCCACGACCTTACCGTATTTCTTTGTGACATGATTTACCTCCAACACTACTGTACATCCTCCTTTTCTCTCTTTGCGGAGTTTAAAGACGCCTTTCTCTCCTCATACTCCTCCTGCATCTTCTTAAAGGTTTCCTCATCTCCCGCCTCGGAGTCGGGATGATATGTCCTGCACAAAGCCCTGTAACGCTTTTCCAGCTTCTCTGCGGTATCGCAGCCCGCAAAGAAACCGCTTCCCTGATCCTGCGCAGAGGAAGCCATCTTTACGCTCAGTCTGTCGATATCCTTTTTAAGCTCCTCCATGCGGCGGATCTGCGGAATAAGTTCTTCAAATTTATCCGCCGGAATCCTGTCGGGCATGCTGTCCATCTTTTTGGACAGTTCCATGGCGACGGCCATATATTCTCCCAGCATGGAGCGGAGCGCCTGATTGTCGCTCTGCTGTATAACGGCCTGGGTCCTCGCCTGAAAGGCTTCAAGCTCCCCGAGATGGTCATTTAACACCGCAAGATATTCCCTGCAGCGCTTAAGTCTCTTTTTCTCCACGTCCGCTGCGTTATCCTCGATACTTCCGCGCACTCGCGAAAACGAATCTCTGTATTTGTCATAATCTCCGGTTGCCATTTTCATCTCGCGGCCCCATTCGTTCCACTTGATTCCCATAAGGATCAACAGCACGCACACGAAACCGAGATAAGCCGCATACAAAATCACGCCGGCAATCTTATCATGAATGGGAAAAAGTCCGACAAAGGAAAAAAAGCTCATTCCCATAACGGCCTTAGCTCTCCGGTTAAATACAAACAGAGTTCCCGCCGCAAAGATCACACATGCCAGTATCATAAGCTTAAGGGCGTTTGTCACGAAAAAGAGAACACAGATATTCACCGCACGCAGGAGGCTGTAAAACAGGCAGGCCGCGCTTTTAGCGTAAATGTTTTCAATCTCAGGCAGACCGCTGTCAAATCCTCTGCGGCACCTTTGATACAGAGCGGAATATCTTCCGTAAAGAAATTCATAAATCCTGTTGAGTCCTGCGGCGAGAAAGCCCGCAGCCTTTTGAACCGCATTTTTTGCAAGCGAAAGCAAAAATACCGTAAGCGCTATGAGCGCCGCGCCCGCGAAAAATGCAATCGCCATCGTCCCCGCCTCTCCAAGCAGCTTAAACGGGTGACGCATCACAAAAGACATGAGCACGACAATTAAAAAGACGACCACGGCTCCTATAATAAACACCAGCTTTTCGATTGCCTTTGCAAGCAGTCTGGCGGCCACGGCCAGGAGCAGAAGCGGCAGGGCGGCCAGCGATAAAACGTTAATTTTTACTATGGTCCATACCTTCGTCATTCGTCGTCCTCCAATTCAACCGCCTCGAGCTCGTAGGTGATCCCCGTGACGCGTTCAGCCTTTCCGTCTATTCCCACAGTCATTCTGTCACCGGAAACGGGATCGATATAAACTGCGGAAAAGCTGTCATAATCAGCTCCGATAAGCGCACATCCCTCAAGGCTTTCCGGCGTGCCGTACAGTCCCTTTTCGCTGTGGAGCAGCTCCCTGGCGGGCATCATCACCCTGACTCCCCCGCCGAAAATTACGTTGTCCGCAGTAAAGCTGACCGCGATCACCCTGCATTCATCCCAGTCCGCCTTTTCTCCGGTATCGTTAAACACCGTGACAGTCACACCCGCGTCGCTGTCGTAAATCTCGGCTTTTTTGTCATCCCTGACCGACTCGTCATACTCGGTTTCAACATAATCCGCTATATCCCCGATATCAATTATCTGACCCTTAAACTGTATCTTTCGGGAGAAACGATCGGCCTTAAGCACCTCCGAGGCGGCCCACATCTGAGCTACCCACTGGTTAAATTCCGCCTCGTTGGTAACGCTTAGCACAATGTCGTTCTGCTGGTCGAGTCTGATATCAAAGGTGTCGTTTCCAGCATCGATCTCCATATTTACAGCGCTCGCCCCGCTCATATTACAGCTTAAGGTCCTGTAGGTGCCGGGGTTAAGCGAAGCGTCTTGCGTAAAATCGTTTTTTTCGGTCAGCTCAAATTCATATGTCTTTCCGCTGACCATATTTTCCAGCGTAAAGTTTATCTTCATCTGGCTCCTGATATCCTCATCGAGCGTGGAAAAGGATTGAGGAAGCATGTCAAGCCTTACCTCCACCGGACATTTTCCATCATTCAGATTACCGTCTTTCCCGCACCCCGCAGACATCAGCGTCAGCACGGTTAAAACAAAGACAAAAGTTTTTTTCATCTGTTACTCCTCTTTCCCGCGTCGGATTGCCTGGTATAATCGCCGCGCAAGCGGCGTCTGCCGATTTTACTGGCAGAAATCCTGCGACAGCAAAATTATTATACCACACCCTGTTTGTTTGGACAACCTCTTTACTTTCCCGTCCGCCGCGTGATATACTGTGTGTCTGGCGGATAATCGTGCCGAGGAAAGGCGAAGCATATATGACGGCTCTTAAACCACTGGAAAATTTAAAGAATAAAAAGCTCTTTCTGTTTGACATAGACGGCACTCTTGCCGTGGGCGACACCCTTTATGACGGGAGCGCGGAGCTTCTCAGCTACATTGAGCGGATCGGCGGCAAATCATATTTTATTACAAACAACTCCACCCGCAGCGGTCCTGACTACGTTGAGCGGTTCCGCCGGGACTTCGGCCTTGAGACGACGGAGGATCAGTTTGTCACCTCCGGCTATATGACTCTCCGCTTCTTAAAAAGAAATCATCCTGACGATAAAATCTTTGTGATGGGGACAACATCCTTTGTGACTGAATTAAAAAGGAACGGCCTGTCTGTCACCGAGGTGCCTGAGCCCGATATTGACTGTGTTGTGGCGGCTTACGACAGCGAGTTAAGCTATGATAAGCTGATCAGGATCTGTCAGGTGCTTTTTACCCGTGACGTCCCCTTTTACGCAACCAATCCCGACCTGCGCTGTCCCGTTGAATTTGGTTTTGTGCCCGACTGCGGGGCAATCTGCAATATGATCACGGCGGCCACGCAAAAAACGCCTTTTTACCTTGGCAAGCCAAGCAAAGACGTGGTGGAATATTGTCTGGAGCAATCCGGCTTTTCAAGAGAGGAAACCCTTGTCACCGGAGACAGGCTGTACACCGACATTGCCTGTGGAATAAACGGAGGCGTGGACACATGCGTTGTATTTACCGGCGAGGCTTCGCCTGAGGACATGGCCGATACCCCGTACCGCGCAGATTACGCCTTCCAAAAC
>CANQSE010000227.1 GCA_947626405.1 uncultured Acetatifactor sp.
TTCCCGACATTGTTGCGACAAAAGAGCTTCCCACCGAGCCTCTCGATCCCACCAGGTATCCGTCCTCCACGGATTTCCACACAAGCTTCTGGGCGATAATGTACATCACCGCAAAACCGTTTGTGATTATCGAATTAAGCTCCCTCTTAAGTCTCTCCTCCACAATTTCAGGAAGCTTGGGGCCATATATCTCGTGGGCCCTGGCATAGCAGATATCCGTCAGCGTTTTATCACTGTCAGCGATCACGGGCGGGCATTTGTCCGGACGCACGGGCGAGATGCTCTCCGTCATGTCCGCAATCATGTTTGTGTTTCTTACAACCACCTCAAACGCCTTGTCGCTGCCAAGGTACGAAAACTCCTCAAGCATCTCCTCCGTGGTGTGCATAAACAGAGGAGCCTGCTCGTCCGAGTCATTATATCCCCAGCCGCCCATTATTATCCGGCGGTAAATTTCGTCCTCAGGATCGAGAAAATGGACGTCGCACGTTGCGACGACGGGCTTGTGGAACTGCTCGCCAAGCTTCACAATTCGCTTGTTAATATTGCGAATGTCGTCAAAAGAGTTTATATCTCTGAATTTCTCGGACTGAATCATGAACCGGTTGTTCCCGCAGGGCTGGATCTCAAGATAATCATAAAAATTCACGATCCGCGCAATCTGCATGTCGCTCTGTCCGTCAAGCAGCGCCCGATACAGCTCTCCCGCTTCACAGGCGCTCCCAAGTATCAGGCCGTCCCTGTATTTCATCACAAGACTCTTTGGTATCCTCGGGTGCCGCCCGGCGTAATATGTCAGATGCGACTCCGATATCAGCCGGTAGAGGTTGATCCTTCCCAGATCGTTTTTCGCCAGGATAATGGCGTGGTAGGTGGGAAGTCTGCGGATGCTCTCCACGCTTGTCCTGCCAAGCTCATTCAGATCTGCGAGGGTGTGAATTTCCCTCTCTTTAAGCATCTCGGCAAAGCGCAGGAAAATAAGCGCGGTACATTCGGCGTCGTCCACCGCCCTGTGATGATTTTCCAGAGATATATTCAGGGTCTTTGCCACGGCGTCCAGGGTGTGCTTTGCCTGATTCGTAAGCAGCGCCCTGGAAATTCCCACAGTGTCAACATATGTATATTCACGGGAGATTCCCTGTCTTAAGGCGTTCTCCTGTATGAAGCTCATGTCAAAATTTGCGTTGTGCGCCACCAGCGTACAGTTTTCCGTAAATTTAAGAAACTCCGGCAGGACCTCCTCAACAGGCGGCGCGTCCGCCACCATGTCGTCGCATATTCCCGTGAGCTTTTCAATCTCATAGGGAATCGGCACCCTGGGGTTCACAAAAGCGGAAAATCTGTCCGTTATTTCACCGCCGCTTATTTTCACGGCTCCAATCTCTATTATGCGGTTATTCACGGGTGAAAAACCTGTTGTCTCGATGTCGAATACCACAAAATCGTCCTGAAGGCTGCCGCCCCTGTCGTTTGTGACAATATCCTTAAGGTCGTCCACCAGATAGGCTTCCACTCCATAGAGGATTTTGAAAAAGTCCTGTCTGTCGGGCGCTTTATCACCCGCCTCCTGACGCCTTGCCCTCTCCGCTTTCCAGAGATCCTCCCAGACGTGGTTTGCGTCAGTAAAGCCCTGTACAACGCCGTGATCGGTGATTGCAACGGCTCTGTGCCCCCATTTGTAGGCGCGTTTGACAATGTCCGAGGTCTCCGCCACACCGTCCATCTCGCTCATCTTCGTATGGCAGTGAAGCTCTACACGCCTGTAAGCCGCCGTATCCATGCGGTGTACCGTAAAATCTGGTATTCTCTTTATTCCGTAGAGTGAGGAAATGCCCAGCTCATGGTCGTATTTGTCCAGAGACACAACGCCTTTTACCTTTACGAAGCTCCCTTCCTTCAGGGATCCCGTAAGCTCCTTGACCTGTTCGTTTCTCACAAATATCTTTATTCCAATTGTATCTGTAAAGTCAGTGATTTCAAATATGACAATGCTTTTTTCGCCGCGGATTTCCCTGGTGTCCAGCCGTACAATATTGCCCCTTACAGTCACATCGCCAATCTCGCCCTCGATATCCTCGATCGGCATGGCTTCATCCTCAAAATCCCTGCCGTACAGAACGTCGGGATTGTCAGACTGTCTTATCGGGCGCACGCGTTCTGAGCCCTTCTGCGGCTTTATGTTGTTCTCAAAACGTTCCTTACCGCCTGTCACGGGTGAGCTTTTCTCCCTGTCTGCTCCGGCGCTTTCATCCGTCCTCGCGGGTGCCTCAACGTCCTTTTCAGCGCTTACGCTGCGGTTCCTTCTGCAGATCTCGTCCACGCGCATACTGATTTTCAGTTCATTGTCACGTGCATATTTGCCCGTCTGCGCCTTTTTGTATGCGATCTCCACGCCCGCCTTCAGTCCGCAGCGCTCCACCAGCACCTTTTCCAGAACGCGTATGAGCTCGGCCTCCCTGCTGCGGTTGGGGAGTGTGTCCTCAACAGTCAAAAGCAGCGTGTCGGGCTCAGGGTAAGTGATCTCTCCCGTCCGGAAAGCGTTGTACTCTATATGGCTGTACTCCTTAAGCTCCGTCAGTATACTTTCCCTGTACAGCTCCATAAGGTTTTCCAGCGTGTACTGGGAGGAGAGCGAAAACCGCTCCTGGATCCTGACCGACAGGGAAGAATGAGGAAACAGTTGTTTTTTTATTTCCTTTTCCGCACTTTTTATATCTTCCTTGAGTATAAGCCTCGTGCTGAACAGGTAAATCCGCATAGAATCCCTGTTCTTAGTCGCCGACACGCGCTCAATGTCCGTTTCCGCCAGCCTGTCACGCAGTGGATTATCAATTTTCAGAGTTGGAAATACCTCAAAAAACGGTTTTGACATAATAATTAGCTCCGGTTGTCCTTAGCTCCAGTTGTCCAGTTCCTCTTTAAGCGCCGCAAGCAGCTGATCCTCCGGCACCTTACGCACAATTTCGCCCTTTTTAATCAGCAGTCCCTCGCCAAGACCTCCCGCAATTCCGATATCCGCTTCCCTGGCTTCCCCCGGACCGTTCACCGCGCAGCCCATGACAGCCACCTTTATGTCAAGCGGATAATCCTCCACCATCTTCTCTACTTTTTGCGCAAGTCCGATCAGATCTATCTTTGTCCTGCCGCAGGTGGGACATGAAACCACCTCCACTCCTCCCTTTCTCAGAGAGAGTGTCCTAAGGATAAGCCTTGCGGCACGGACCTCCTCCACGGGGTCTCCCGTGAGAGACACACGGACCGTGTCTCCGATCCCGCGGTTTAAAATCAATCCAAGCCCTATTGCGGACTTGATGCTCCCGCTCAGGATCGTACCGGCCTCCGTAATCCCGAC
>CANQSE010000228.1 GCA_947626405.1 uncultured Acetatifactor sp.
GAAGCTTAACCGCAATATGCAGAATTCCGAGGCGGTATTTGGGATTCATGAGGACACAAACCGTGTTACAATCAAGATTATAGACAAGAACACGAAGGAAGTCATAAAGGAACTTCCGCCGGAAAAAACTCTGGATATGATTGCAAAGGTATGGGAACTGGCTGGACTGCTGGTTGACGAGAAGCGATAAAAAAGCCGTGAGCAGGAGGAAAATGTTATGCCCATGAGATTGAGCGGACTGATGTCCGGTATGGATACGGAGAGCGTGATCGAGCAGTTGGTGGCGGTAAAAAGGACAAAGGTCGATCAGGCAAAGAAAGCGCAGAAAAAACTTCAGTGGAAGCAGGAGACATGGAAGACTCTTAATGCCAAGATCAAAAAGCTTTATGACGGCGCTCTGAGCAATCTGAGATTTGAGTCTTCTTATATGAAGAAAGTGACAAAGGTCTCAAACAGCAATGTCGTAAGTGTTATCACGGGTGAGGCCGCCATGAACAGCGTACAGAATCTGAAGGTGTCTCAGATGGCGCGTTCC
This sequence comes from uncultured Acetatifactor sp., assembly GCA_947626405.1. GTDB lineage: Bacteria > Bacillota > Clostridia > Lachnospirales > Lachnospiraceae > Acetatifactor. The sequence continues at coordinate 536 of CANQSE010000228.1, forward strand.
GGTTATCTCACCGGAAGAAAGATAGAAAGCGACGGTGAATTGACCGCCGATTCGAGACTGAGCAAGCTTGGATATGATTTTTCCGACACGGGTATCATCAAGGTGAAAGTGGGCGGAGAGGAAAAGGAGATTAACGTCACCGGAGCCACCACAATCGGAGAACTTGTGCAGTCCTTTAAGGACGCGGGGCTGAACGCATCCTTTGACGCGGCAAACCAGAGATTTTATATTGCCTCAAAGGATACGGGAATCGAAAACGATTTCTCTGTCTCCGCAGGAGATCTGGGCGGGCTTGACATGCTTGAAGCGCTGGGACTCAATTATGTGAGCGACGAGGCTAAGGAGAGGTATCAGGGTATTATTGATTCCAGGGATACCATGGTTCGGGAAAGACTTGACAGCAAGCTTTCAGAGCTGACTGCCGAGCACGACAGGTTAAGCGGCCTTCTGGAAGGAAAGCTTGAAACCCTTCGCGATGGAAAATATGCTGATGTTTTTGATGGTATTAATCTGAACAGCAGTGATCCTGCGGATATTCAGAAAATAAAAGAGCGCATCGGAGAACTTAAAGACAGCAATCCTGAAATTTATAACGAGCTTAAGGACTGGGGAGGAAGCTGGGACAGTCTCTCCGGCAGATTAAACAACGTGGATTCGCAGCTTGATTTTGATGAACACGGAACCGCAAGCCTTAAGCAGAGCGTGAAAGATGAAATAACAGGTGAGGTGGACGCCATTGTCTCGCGTTATCAGGAGGCTCTTAATGCGGACGAAAAGACCGGAGCCATCAAGAACGATGCAGCAGACGCAAAAATAGTATTAAACGGCGTTGAGTACACGGGCGCAAGAAACACTTTTGAGATTAACGGACTGACATTAACGGTAAATTCCGTGACGTCGGGTGACGAGACGGTGACTCTCACCACTCAGGACGATACAGACGGCATTTACGACATGATCAAGAACTTCTTTAAAGAGTACAACGAGCTGATAAATGAGATGGATAAGTTGTACAATGCCGACTCCGCCAGAGGTTATGAGCCGCTGACGGACGAGGAAAAGGAGGCCATGTCAGATACCGAGGTCGAGGAGTGGGAGAAAAAGATCAAGGACGCCCTTCTTCGCAGGGACACGACGCTTGGTTCCGTGTCAGGCGACCTCAAGGAGGTCCTGATGCAGGGCGTTATGGTAAACGGAAAGCAGCTGTATCTTTCCAACTTTGGAATTGAGACGCTGAGTTACTTTACGGCTCCCGAAAACGAGAAAAACGCATATCATATAAACGGTGATCCGGACGATGCAAGCACCTCAGGAAACGCCGACAAGCTCCGTTCGATGATTGCGAGCGACCCTCAGACGGTAGTGGATTTCTTTGTGGGATTGTCAAGAAATCTTTATTCCAAGCTTACCGAAGACATGGCAAAGACGGACTACAGTTCCTCCTATACCGTGTATGAAGATGTAAAGATGAAGAAAGAATATGACGACTATACCGCAAAGATCAAGGATCTTGAGAAAAAGCTGGCTGATTATGAGGACAAATGGTATTCAAAGTTTGCCGATATGGAGACGGCTCTCTCCAAAATGCAGCAAAATGCAAGCGCTGTGACGGCTTTATTGGGTGGTTGATAAAACGGATTTTGATTATGGAAAGGCAGGATGCTGAGAATGGCTATACCCAATGCGTATGCGCAGTATAATAACAGTAAGGTGCTGACGGCGTCGCCGGCGGAGCTTACCCTGATGCTCTATGAGGGGGCTATCAAGTTCTGCAATATTGCGATTGTCGCTGTGGAGCAGAAGGATATTGAGAAAGCGCATATCCATATCACCAAGGTGGAGAGGATCATCGATCACCTCAGACAGACATTGGATATGAAATATCCGGTTGCACAGGACTTTGACAGAATTTACTCCTATCTCAGCCGCCGGCTGGTAGAAGCGAATGTAAAGAAGGATGAGGAGATTCTAAAGGAAGTCAACACACATCTTCGCAGTGTCCGCGACACCTGGAAAGAGGTAATGCGGCTTGCCAGGTAACGTACCGTAAGTCAGGGTGAATGTTTGCAAGGAGTGGGAAACGTTATGACGGAAAACTACCTGACCCTCCTGGAGGAAAGCCTTAGAAGCAAGCTTCAGGTTTTGGAGGAAATTCAGCAGTACAATATCAGACAGCAGGAAATTTTCCAGTCTCAGGAGGTTGATATCGACCGGTTCGACGAGTATGTGGAAGAAAAGGGCAAACTTATCGAAAAGGTGAACAATCTTGACGAGGGATTCGAGTCGCTTTATGAAAAGGTGGCGCAGGAGCTTTCCACGGATCGTGATAAGTACAGAGAGCAGATCAGGACGCTGAAAGAACTGGTGACAAAGGTCACTGAGGAAAATGTCAGCATACAGGCGCAGGAGGCAAGAAACAAAAAGCTTGTCGAGGATTTTTTCCGAAAAACCCGCGAAGATGTGCGGATGGGAAGGAAAAGTTCAAAGGCGGCATATGACTATTATAAGAACATGAGCAAGTCTTCCGTGATACTGCCGCAGTTTTTGGATAGTAAGAAGTGAGAAGTCGGGGCGGGTTGAACCGCCTCGATTTTATTATGGTTTTTGCGTCTTTGACAAAAAGAAGTCAAAAAAAGTAAGATTTGAGTCACAATTACACTTGAAAAGATAGACGATATATCGTATAGTGTTCATACAGGCAAAATAATGAAGGAATTCGGTAGTGTCAAGTAACTTATGAAAAATTAGGTCGAAAAGAAAAGGCCCAAGTGAACCTTGAAAATAGCAGATGCTGG
>CANQSE010000229.1 GCA_947626405.1 uncultured Acetatifactor sp.
CGCGACCACTATACTGTCGCCGGTATGGACGCCCACCGGGTCGATATTTTCCATGTTACATACGGTGATGCAGTTGCCCGCGCTATCCCGCATAACTTCATATTCGATCTCCTTCCAGCCCGCAATGCAGCGCTCCACCAGGACCTGGCCTACCCTGGAAAGTCTCAGGCCGTTCTCCAGTATTTCCTCAAGCTGCGCCTGGTTGTGGGCGATGCCGCCTCCGGATCCGCCAAGAGTATACGCGGGACGCAGCACCACAGGATAGCCGATTGTATTGGTAAAAGCCACGCCGTCCTCTATCGTTTCCACCACCTTTGACGCAGCGCACGGCTCCCCGATTCGCTCCATCAGATCCTTAAATTCCTGGCGTCCCTCGGCATTGCGTATAGTGGCCGCCGTTGTGCCAAGCAGCTTTACGTTGTGTGACGCAAGAAATCCGGATTCCTCAAGCTCCATTCCCAGATTAAGCCCCGCCTGTCCTCCGAGGGTAGGCAGGATGCTGTCGGGCTTTTCCTTTTCGATTATCTGCTCGAGCACCTTTACCGTGAGAGGCTCTATATATACCTTGTCCGCGATATCCTTATCGGTCATAATGGTTGCGGGGTTCGAGTTTACAAGAATAACCTCCACTCCCTCCTCCTTCAGGGAGCGGCAGGCCTGTGTCCCCGCGTAGTCAAATTCCGCCGCCTGGCCGATTACAATCGGGCCGGAGCCTATGACCATCACTCGTTTTACATTGGGATTCTTAGGCATCGTATTTTTCTCCTTTCATCATGGCTATAAAGCGGTCGAAAAGATATCCGGAATCCTGAGGGCCGGGGCACGCCTCGGGATGGAACTGCACGGTGAATATATTCTTTCCGATATACGAAAGTCCTTCGTTTGTCCCGTCGTTTACGTTGACAAACGCGGGAACCGCCACATTTTTATCCAGTCTGTCAGTGTCCACCACATAGCCATGGTTCTGTGAGGAGATGTACACTCTGCCGGTGCTTAAATCCTTTACGGGGTGGTTTCCTCCCCTGTGGCCGTATTTCATCTTGTGCGTATCCGCGCCAGTCGCAAGCGCCATGAGCTGGTGTCCAAGGCATATTGCAAAGATTGGGATATCAGTGTTGTACAGTTTCCGTATCTCCTCTATGACGGACGCGCACTCTTTCGGGTCGCCCGGTCCGTTGCTGAGCATGATGCCGTCCGGCCTGTCCGCTGTAATCTCCTCCGCAGGGGTAAAAGCGGGATAGACGGTCACGTCGCATCCCCGCTGCGCCAGGGAACGGGCGATGTTTGTCTTCGCCCCGAGATCCAGAAGCGCCACTCTTAATCCCGTTCCGTTTAATTCCTTCACGATAGAAGGGCGCATCTCCCTTACGCCCCTTTTATATGCCTCGGCGTCAAATTTTGCCGAGCCGGAAACAGGTCCGTTCATTGCGATATCCGTCGTGGGCGCGACGCGGTATTTTTCACGGCATGTCACCTTATCCACCACCTTTCCGGTGGTATAAGCCTTAAGCCTCGGAATTACGTCCTCGGTCACGTACCCGGGATCCGTCGTTATCATGCCGTTCATCGTACCCTTTTTGCGCAGAAGCTTTGTAAGGGCGCGGGTGTCGATTCCGGCTATGCCCGGCACGTCGTTTTCCTCCAGAAAGCTCTGTATTGTGCGGTCGCTTCGGAAATTGCTCGGGATGCGTGAAAGCTCCCTGACGATGAAACCGTCCGGCCAGGGTCTTCCGGACTCCATATCGTCGTCGCAGATCCCGTAATTGCCGATCAGGGGATAGGTCATGCAGACCGCCTGTCCCGCATAGGAAGGATCCGTAAGGACTTCCGTATAACCTGCCATGGAAGTGTTAAAGACAATCTCGCTTACCACTTCCCTTCGGGCGCCTATATGCGTTCCCTCAAACACGGTCCCGTCCTCCAGAATCAAAAACGCTTTCATATTTCCTCCTGTTCCGCAAAATAGACGGGCTGATGAATATGCCCGTCTACATTGACTGTTTTACTTTACTTTATTTTGTCAAACGTCAGATCCCTGTACCATTTCAGGGAATCCATATACGCCTCGTTTACCGGATCCACTTCCTTTTTGTCGAGAAGCAGCAGTCTCGATACCTCCGGCCAGTTGGCGTTTTCATACTGCAGCATCATATTCATAACCGGAGCAAGCTTCCCTGTACCGTTTAAAAGAGCGTCTTTGACTTCCCCGGTGACCATCACCATTTCCAGCGCCTGCTCCATGGAAGTCTCTAAGATCACGTCGAGCACGGAGAAAAGCCCCATCAGGAACAGTTCCTCGCCCTTGAAATTGAAAAATACTATCGCGGCGTGCTGAAGAAGTTCGGCGGCAGGACGCTGAGCGCGGAGGAGCTTTGCGAGGTCAAGCGGGCGCTGAAAGTGCTTGACGACCTTGAAGACGAGGGCTATACGGCGCTGAGCAATGGGCTGGAAAGCAAATTCGGCTGCAAGTCCGCGTTGCGCGCGATATTGACGAGACACGGCGAAACTCCCTTCCCCTCGGCGGCGCAAAAGCCTTCCGCGAAGTTTGAAGAAGAGGAAGTCGAGGCAAAGGAATTCCTTGACGGCGTCATCAAGTCAAAACGGCGGTGCGAAGCGGCAGAAGACGAGTTTTTGCAAGAGCTGCGGGCGTATTGCGAATGGATAGGCTGCGACGACGACACGGCATACGTCTTTTTGCTGCGCGACGCGTTTTTGCCGTATGCGTACTATCTTTCAAAGGGGCGCGACGCGCTGTATCCGTGGGTCATGGGAAGAGCGTTCATCAACAAAGTCGCGGGTGGCGAATGCGTCGACGACGAGCTTCGCCTGCCGATATACGAAGCGCTTGAAAAGGGATATGAGGATATTGCCTCCTTCAAGGCGTATTGCAAGGAGCGCATGCTTGGGGTCCTTGGCAAATACCCCTCCCTCCTCGCCGCCATAAAAGGACTGCTCGGCGGGATATCTAAAGATAAGATATGCGTCGTGGAATCGGGCTATTGCGGGACGATCCCATTGATGCTTTGCGCGCTTGACGAGCGCGTGGACTTCAGACTTTTCACGACGGTGCCCTTCCTTTGCAAGACGTACGCGGACAAGATATTTTGCAAAAGATACGAGGATCTTCGCAAATTCGAGACGACGTACAGCCAGGAATATCTGTTTGAATTTTCCTCTTTCGACGGGAAATTTTTCGTCAAACCGACGTCCGATCCCGCCGTTCTTTTAAGGGCGCTCGGGGAAATTTTCGCCATGACGGAATGAAGCTTCAGCGGAAATCGCAATATTCCATATGATCGTTGACGACGCCTATC
>CANQSE010000230.1 GCA_947626405.1 uncultured Acetatifactor sp.
TATGTCCAGTCCCAGCTCGGAAGCCAGAAGACCGGAAAGCTGCGCAACCTCGATGGAATGTTTCAGTGCGTTCTGACCATAGCTTGTTCTGAACTTCATCTTGCCCAGCAGTCTGACAAGCTCGGGGTGTATTCCGTGTACGCCCACTTCCAGCGTCGCGGCCTCGCCCTCCTCCTTCATCATCACTTCAACTTCCTTCTGGGCTTTTTCCACCATTTCTTCGATTCTGGCGGGATGAATCCTTCCGTCCACAATCAGCTTTTCCAACGCGATCCTCGCCACCTCACGGCGGATTGGATCAAAGCCGGACAAGATTACTGCCTCAGGCGTGTCGTCGATAATCAAATCCACACCTGTCATTGTCTCAAGAGTCCTGATATTTCGCCCCTCACGACCAATGATCCTTCCCTTCATCTCATCGCTGGGAAGCTGTACGACAGAGATTGTCGTTTCGGATACGTGATCCGCAGCGCATCTCTGGATCGCGGAGACCACATACTCCTTCGCCTTTTTGTCCGCTTCTTCCTTAGCCCGACTCTCAAGTTCCTTGATCATCACGGCTGTTTCATGCTTTACTTCGTCTTCAACAATTTTCAATAAGTAGTCTTTTGCCTGTTCAGAGGTTAATCCGGAAATCCGTTCCAGTTCCTGTAAACGCTGCTCGTTTAACTTTGCGACTTCCTCCTTCATCCTGTTGAGGGATTCTTCCCGCGCAGTCAGACTGTTTTCACGCTTTTCAAGCGCATCAGCTTTCTTGTCGATGTTTTCTTCCTTCTGCTGAACCCTTCGCTCATAGCGCTGTGCTTCCGCTCTCCGCTCTTTAATCTCCTTGTCGAGTTCATTCTTGGTGCGAATGGACTCCTCCTTGATTTCCACAAGGGACTCTCGCTTCTTGGCTTCCGCAGTTTTCAGAGCTTCATCAATGATCTCCCTGGCCTTTTCCTGAGCGCTGCCAATTGTCGCGGACGACGTTTTTGCCTGGTGTTTGGAATAAACAAAAATCGTCAGTGGAATGACAATAGCGCAGGTGGCTGCCACAGCGATCAATGCAATAATCGGTTCCATCTACAGGAGCACCTCCTTATTTAATTTTCATTGTACACTTAGCCGCAGATCGTAAAAGCGCCTGCGGTTTATATAGAATGTATGTACATGCCCCTCACGGGACGCTGAAAACATTCTAACAAGCAATTCACAACACTACTATTTTAAATGCAAACTGCAATTATGTCAAGCACTTCATTATACTTTCCATCGAAAATCCCCGCCGCATCAGAAAAGATCCCTGTCTTGCCTTTTCCCTGGCATCGGCTGTCTCCGAATCATAACCCCGCTTTATAAGCAGTTTCCGGATCATAGCCTCCTCGTCCTGTTCTCCCCCCTGTTCCTCCCATTGACTCCACGCTTTTTCCAGAGTGCTTTTGTCTATTCCCTTGCCGATAAGATCCTGCTCAATCCTGCGGCGGCTTCGCGAGTCCTCATGACACATGATATAAGACACTGCATACCGCAGGTCGTCGGTGTAATGAAAGCTCGCGACGTAATCCAGCGCCTGGGTGATTATCCCCTCAGGATATCCGCCTTCCTTAAGCTTATCATGAAGCTGCCTGGATGTATACTCGCGGTTCTTAAGCAGGTTCATGGCCCTGAGCTTTGCCCTTGAGGGCAGGATGCGGGTCATTATGTCCTCGTACCGCTCGGGCGCAAGCTCCCCGCCCTCCGTCACACCGCAGGCGGACATCTCGCCCTTGTAAAGGACAAATGCCGGCTCTCCGTCTATATATATCCTGCACCGCGTCTTTGTCAGTTCTTCTATCCGTGTCACTGTCATTCCCTTACCCGCCATATGCAAATGCGCTTTTGCCGCGCATTTTATACTTAATTCTTTGAGCTTCCCTTATCCTTTCCCGAATCGGCGTCCCGGGTATTTTTATCCGGATCTGCAAAACCGTAATGCTCCCTGACCTTTGCCGCCACCTGGGCGCAGATCTCAGGATTGTCCTTCAAATACTGCTTTGCGTTTTCCCTGCCCTGGCCTATCTTGTTTCCCTCATAAGCATACCATGCTCCGGATTTAACGATAATGTCCAGATCCGCCGCCAGATCCAGAACATCTCCTTCCATTGAGATTCCCTCTCCGAACATGATATCAAATTCCGCTTCCTTAAAGGGCGGCGCGATCTTGTTTTTAACTACCTTCACCCTTGTGCGGTTCCCGATCACTTCCCCTCCCTGCTTCAGGGATTCGATCCTCCGCACATCCATGCGGACGGACGAATAAAACTTAAGGGCGCGTCCACCTGTGGTCGTCTCAGGATTGCCGAACATGACACCGATCTTTTCTCTGAGCTGATTGATAAAGACCACCGTACAGTTGGATTTGCTGATGATGGCGGTGAGCTTTCTCAGCGCCTGCGACATAAGGCGGGCCTGGAGCCCCACATGGCTGTCTCCCATGTCGCCGTCTATCTCCGCCTTTGGCACCAGGGCCGCAACGGAATCCACCACAACAATATCAATCGCGCCAGAGCGGACCATTGTCTCCGCAATCTCCATAGCCTGCTCTCCGTTGTCGGGCTGTGAAATGTAAAGCTCGTCTATGTTGACGCCGATATTTTTTGCATATACGGGATCCAGCGCATGCTCTGCGTCTATAAAGCCCGCTATTCCGCCCCTCTTTTGAACCTCGGCGATCATGTGAAGCGTCACCGTGGTCTTACCGCTGGACTCCGGTCCGTAAATCTCCACTATCCTGCCCTTGGGAATACCTCCAAGCCCGAGAGCTATGTCAAGGCTGAGCGAGCCTGTCGGAATCGTTTCTACATTCATCTGCGCAGAAGGGTCGCCCAGTCTCATAACCGCGCCTTTACCGTACTGCTTCTCAATCTGGCTTATGGCGGCTTCCAACGCTTTGAGTTTTTCTTCTTTTTCCATGATAAAATCTCCTTTTCTTTCAGAGAACAAATGTTCGCATGCCGTTTCTCTAAGGATAAAACATTTGTTCGGATTTGTCAATTACTATTTTATCCAAAATTATGTACAATAAAAATCCCTCAAAGGCATCTCACCTCCCGTCTGTAAAAATTTTCAATCCGAAACCTGCGGCGAAATGCCGGAAACAAAAAGAATTTTATCTTTGAACAACAGATATCAGATAACGAAAGTTTACCACAAGACGGCGAAATACGCAAGGGAAAGATATCAGTCCGCACGGAAATATCCGCACGGAAACTTTGTAACAGTTAAGCCCTTCCGCCGTATTCAGCCCGGTGATGTCGATGTTCTTCTGACAGACCGTTTGAGCGG
>CANQSE010000231.1 GCA_947626405.1 uncultured Acetatifactor sp.
CTCCGGGCATAATCTCAATCCACCCGACATGCTTGCAGACGCTGCACCCCTTTCCGCCGCACACAAGGCATCCCATGTCAATCTCGAAGCCAGGCTCCACAAAGGGAAAGAAACCCGCCCTCATCCTCACCGGCACATCGCGTCCGAAAACCTTCGACAAAATGCTCTTAATCATTACCTTTCCGGCGGTAAAAGTAAAATCCTTGTCCACAATCAGCGCCTCGTATTGGAAGAACGCCCGCTCATGGCGCGCATCCGTCGTCTCGTTCCGGTACACGCGTCCCGGGTACACAAAACGATAGGGAGGCTTATGGGTCTGCATGTAACGCACGCTTCCGCCTGTAAGATGCGGGCGTAGACAGAGTTTTTCCGCCGCGTCCCCTGTATCGTGTCCCTCAAGCCAGTATGTGTCCATACTCTCCCTGGCAGGGTGGCTGGGCGGGAAATTCAGCTTGTCAAAAGCGTAAAGCTCGCTGGTTATATCGTCCTCCTGATAAATCTCGAACCCCATGGAGCGGAACGCGTCGTCAAGGTCATAGCGCATCTGCGTAATCGGGTGCAGCCCTCCCATCGGAGGTTCAAAGCCCGGCAGGGTGTAGTCGAAATCTTCAGGCACCTCGGCAGCCTTAAGCTTAAGCTCCTCCCTGCGGGAATCGATCAGATTGTTAAGCCTGGTCTTTGTCTCGTTGATCACGCGTCCCATCTCAGGCCGAAGCTCGGCGGCCAGCTTGGGAATCTCCTTTAAAAGCTCTGTCAGAGTGCCCTGTTTTCCAAGAATTGATCCCTTGATCTTCTGAAGCTCCATCTCATTTTTTGTGCTGCGTATGGCCGCTTCGCCCTCCGCGAGCAGTTTCTCAAGTTTTTCTTTCATGTTGAACCTCTTTTCTCTGTCATTTTATAAATCACATTCCTGTACGATTCACATATTTCAGTCCACGTAACGAATGGCGGCTCTTTTGCATATACCTCCTGCGGATAAAATGCGGACAAAAACCCGAAAACGAAAAAACGTCCCTCGCATTGAGGGACAAACGAATCCGCAGCACCGCCTCAGCATGTGCACACCAGCCCACAGGCTCTCTCTTTGCCTTACTAACTACTAATATTACTGATCTGTTCACAAAATGTCAAGCCAAAAAGTGCTAAACAGCCGTAACGGTCCTTCACCGACCGACGCTTTTTTGCTCAGTTATCACGGAAATAGCGGTTCAAATTAGCGCCGATCAGAGTTATATACATACAGAAATAAAGCCATAAAAGCACTATGACGATAATGGAAAGGCTCCCGTAAATACCGTAGGAGTTTCCGTATGTGACATAGATTGAAAAGCCCCACGAAAACACGCTCCATACCACGGCTGAAAAAACGGCCCCGGGAATCTGCTCCGTAAATTTCAGCTTTTTATCCGGCAGGTAGGCATAGACCGCCGCAAAAACAAGCGTAAGCACAGCCCACGCAAATATAAACCTGAAGTTCATGACAAACGATACCAGCGCCTCCAGTCTCGGCAGCCTGTGAAGCGCAAGCTTAACAAGCTGGTTTCCGAACACCATGAGAAAAAGCGACAGAATCATTGCCACAAGCATCACCACCGTATAAAAAGACGCGATGGCGCGTATAACAAAATAATTTCTGGAATCCTCCACACCGTTCACGGAATTAAGCCCCTCCATCAGGGCCATAACCCCTTTCGCCGCAGACCATAGCGTAGTCACAGCGGCAACCGACAGGATTCCCGCCGACCGCCTGTACACGTCGCCTATAAGGCTTCTCGCCAGCGGGTCGAGCATATCGGGAACCAGATCCGTCACCGCCTCCACCAGGTCATTCTCAGTCAGAGGCGTAAACGGAAGTATGGTGCAGATCAGGATAAGCATCGGCACCACCGACAAAAAGAAAAAGAATGCAATACTCGCCGCATGTGTATTTATTTTGCTCCTGCGCATATTTCCGGAAAAAACACGGAATCCCATGTAAATTTTGTTAATCAAGACCAAACTCCTGCTCATAGATATATCTTATTTCACACCCCTCAAAAAAGAACCTCAGAATATCCTCCGCCGAAAACCCGCTCTGCGCCATACATCGCGCACCGTTCTGGCTCATTCCGGCTCCATGCCCGAATCCTCCTCCGGTCAGTGTATATGCTACCACATTCCCGTCCTTTTTACCAGAGGATATCACAAAAAATCCGCTTGGCAGAAGTGTGCCGCAATCCGCAAGGCTGCCGTCGTTTCGCACGGCCCTGGAGACGCCGTCGCACAACACAGAACGTATGTTGTACTCCGATATAACCTTATAAGTACCGTTCTGCGCCTGAATCACAAGCTCCCTCGCCACTCCTCCGCTTCCGCGGGCGGTCACGTTTATTTCATTTATAGCACCTGTCTTCCCTATTTCACGGCTTATGTATTCACCGTCGCAAAGGGTGAGGATTAGGCTGTTATCAGCCTCATATCTTTTTCGGAGCGCTTTTTCAATCCTGTCGCTGTCAACATTTTCAACCTTATATGTCCAGCGATACCATGCCTCCTGAGCCTCGAAGTCATCTTCATTCACGGAGGTGATATACTCCCTGAAGGTCTCCTCATCCTGCATCATGGCGCCAATATCGCTTCCCGGAAGCTCCTCCCCGCGTGACACCGCCCTGACCTGACGCTCCATGGCGCTCCGGCTTATGCTCTTTGACTTAAGATAAGGATACTCTGAAGCATTGGCGACATTCCAGATGGTTCCGTCGCTTCCCACGCCGCAGGATGTCGAATAGTAATACGTGGCGGCGGGCTCTCCCTGCGGCGTCACCAGAATCTGTCCGTAAGTGTCCCTCACAGCCTCAGTGGTGCTCTCCTGTTCCTGTATATTGTTATAAACCTGGTAAGAGGTGCTGTCGTCCACTTGGGCGCCGTACTGCGGATATCCGGCATGTTCCATAAAGCCATACGCGTAAGTCCTGGCGCATACCGCCTGCGCCTTAAGCGCCTCGGACGGATATCCCGCCGGCATCTCGCTTGGAACGACATTGTAAAGATATTCCTCAAGCGGAAGCTCATTGATAACAACGATACCGCTTTCTGTCTTCACAAGCTCAAGGCGTCCTCTGTAAGAGGACATACCCTGGCTGCGCTCCACATTTTTAAGAGCAATCTTTCCCGTCAGCGCGTCCGGCTCTACGCTCATTCTCTCTCCCGCAAAATAAGCGCTGTCCAACTCCACCGTCACATCCTCTCCCGCGCCGTGCGGCTCAGAAATCCTTTCCCCGGGCTTGCCGTATTCAATTGTAAAGCCCGTATCTG
>CANQSE010000232.1 GCA_947626405.1 uncultured Acetatifactor sp.
CAGTCAAAACAAGGAGGTAAACTTATGATAGTACAACACAACTTAACAGCAATGAACTCCAACAGAATGTTGGGACTGACAACCTCATCTCAGGCAAAGTCAACTGAGAAGCTGTCTTCCGGTTACAAGATCAACCGTGCGGCTGACGATGCAGCAGGCCTGTCCATCAGTGAGAAAATGCGTAAGCAGATCAGAGGTCTTACACAGGCTTCCGCAAACGCTCAGGACGGTATCTCCGCAGTACAGACCGCTGAGGGTGCACTGAACGAAGTTCAGGATATGCTTCAGAGAATGAACGAGCTGGCAGTTAAAGCAGCAAACGGCACTCAGTCTGAAAGCGACAGAAGCTACATCCAGAACGAGATCGACCAGCTTGTTACCGAGATTGACCGTGTATCAGAGACCACAAAGTTCAACGAGACCTACCTGTTAAAGGGCGACGGCGCCGCTGCTAAAAAGTATGTTTATTCTTACAACAAGATTACCACTGCAAATGCAAGCGCTGCAAGCGTTTCAATGGGAACAACCGCTGCAGGTACAAAGAATAAGATTTGGGATACCACAACCGGTATTTCCGTTTCCTTCACATTTAACGCATCAGCAGCATCCGTTGACCAGAACGCCGTTGCAAAGGGACTTGTAAGCCAGGGATTAAATGTAAGCCTGTACAGCAACTGGAACGGCACAGAGGCAGTGACGGGTTACTCTGTACAGCTTAACGGTTCTCTTGCTGATAACTACTCCGTAGTACAGGGTGTTACCGCGGGCAGCTTTGAGATTCTCAATGCAAACAACGAGAAGATTGCAAGCTTTACAATCGTCGGCGGTACAGTTACACCGGCTACGGCTGATGTGGCTTCCAACAGCATTAACGCTACCATTACGGCGGCTGATGCGAAGGCTGCAAAGGTTGCAGGCGAAGTGGATGCGTACTATGACAAGGATGGCAACAAGATTTCTGAGAACGCACTTGACAGATACTTTGCTACCAACAGTGGAAAGGCTACTGTCGCGAGAGTTGACGCTCCTACCGTATACGATGCACTTGGCAACATTGTGGAACTTACTTCCGCATCCGTATCCGGTCAGCAGATTCTTACAGGCGACCTGAAGCTGTCACTTCATGTAGGTGCAGACGCTACTTCCAACAACCAGATCACTCTTAACCTGGCGGCGATGAGCGCAAAGGGTCTTGGCGTGAACGGACTGAGAGTAGACGGAACAAACGACACCAATGCACGCGCAGCCATTGAGACCATTGCAGAAGCAATCCAGAAGGTTTCCACTCAGAGGTCTGCACTTGGTGCTATCCAGAACAGACTGGAGCACACCATCAGCAACCTGGATAACGTTGTAGAGAACACCACATCCGCTGAGTCCGCTATCCGTGATACGGATATGGCTACCGAGATGGTTCAGTACTCCAACAACCAGATCCTGTCTCAGGCCGGTCAGGCAATGCTGGCTCAGGCTAACCAGGCTAACCAGGGTGTACTGTCCTTACTGGGCTAATAGCTGACAACGTGACATTCTGACTTGATTTGTAAAGAACGCCACTGAAAGCGGGGAATCGGCTCTGCCGGTTCCCCGTTTTTTGGCATAATAAGGAGAAGTTTATGAAACCTGTTTTGACAATTTCCCTGTTGTGCTGCGGAAGAAAAAATACTACGCGAAAATGTCTTGACTCTCTCAGGCCGATCATGGAGCAGGTAAGCAGCGAGCTTATTATCGTTGATACAGGATGCGACGAGGAGACAAGGAAGCTTTTATCGGAATACACGGACCAGATTATTCCCTTTACCTGGTGCAACGACTTTGCGAAGGCAAGAAACGTCGGATTAAAAGCCGCAAAGGGGGAATGGTTCCTCTATATAGATGACGATGAGAATTTTGTGGACGTGAAGGAGCTTGTGGATTTCTTTCAGTCCGGTGAATACAAAAAATACGGACAGGCCTGCTATATACAGCGCAATTACATAGACCTGGACGGTAAACGGTATCAGGATATGTGGGTATCAAGAATGATACGTCTCGCCAGGGATACGCATTTTCAGGACAGGATCCACGAATATCTTGAGCCGCTCCATGGGCCTTATAAGCTGATTCATTCCTGGGTGGATCACTACGGATATGTTTTTGCAAATCCGGAGGATAAGAAAAAGCATGATCAAAGAAACCTTGAGCTGTTAAAAGAGGTGCTTAAGGAGGAACCCGATAATCTCCGCATCAGGGCGCACCTTGCCCAGGAATATTACGGGGTACCTCAGTACCGCGAATTGATCGAGCTGTGTGACGAGACATTCGCGTTTTTGAAAAAGTCTGACGCGCTCAACAATTCCTACCGGCAGACCTTTTACATGGGAAAGCTGCTTGCGCTGCTCAATCTGCAGGAATTTGATGAAGCGGAGAAATTTTTTGAGACGGCGGGATGGGATAAGCGCAATGATAAGTTCGGCAGAGCGGGTTTGTGCGGTATCGCTTCGGAGATTTATTACAGAAAAAAGGATTATGCGACCTGTGATAAATGCTGTGAGGAATTTATAAAAATATATGAGGAAGAAGACGGCGAGATCAAGACAATACCTTACAGTCCGGTCTTTATTCAGAGTATATTTTATCAGAGCAATAGAAACAATGTATTTTCGATGTATATGTGCAGCAAACTGTGTCAGGGAGATACGGAGGCTCTGAAGAAGTATTTCTGGCAGCTTGGATGGGATGACGATAATTTTTCAATTTACACAAGACTTGTTCCAGACACGGTAAGCGCTCTGGCAACAGCTCCTTATGATGAAAGCTTTGTGCCTGTCGCAAAAAAGCTTATCGAGGATGAACGCGTACGCGATCTGACCATTGAGGCAATCAAAAAGACAGTGGAACAGATTGGGGATGACGCTCTGTATTCGCTTGCAAAGCTGTTTTCTCAGGCTCAGTCACAGCATTATTATGTCTGGTACTTAAAGGTGATCGACGCCGCTAAGGAAGGCAACAGGGAGGAATTGTCAGAAGCCTATAGGATGCTGTTTAAGAAGGTTGTTGACTGTCTTGGACTCGACGACAGGATCTATCTGATCGGTGAGGAATTTGAAATTGATTTTGACGAGATTTTTGCGGGGATTCCTTTCGATCAATGGAGAGGGGGCGTGGATTCCTTCTGCCAGAAAAATCCCATGGATGTCGTACGTCCCAGGAAGGAGTTTCTGGACAGACATTGTAAGGAAGGGGAACTGCGCTATGACTATCTGACGGTGAAAATGGCTGAGGTGGAGGCTG
>CANQSE010000233.1 GCA_947626405.1 uncultured Acetatifactor sp.
GATGGGGACTCCTGAGGGTGTCAATTACGTCTATGACAAGCAGCGAAACAGGGTGCTGCGCGGCAGGGACTATGCAACGCCCGTGAAATACTGGATGCCGGTCAAGGGACACGTCGGGATCCACGATGCGGGCTGGCGCTCAAAGTTTGGCGGCGAAATTTATAAGACAGGCGGATCCCACGGGTGCATAAACACGCCTTCGGAAGCGATGGCGGAGCTTTACGATATGGTGGAGGTCGGGACGCCCGTGATTATGTTTTACTGATCCCGGCTTTACAGTCGGGCGGCTGAAGGAATTTTTTTAAAATATTTTAATAATTTAGTTGACGAAAGTGTCGGGAAAGATTATCCTATACTTTAGGTTGTTTTTTGAGACAAAATTTAGGAGGAAGGTTATGTCGAGAGTTTACAATTTTTCTGCGGGTCCTGCCGTTCTGCCTGAGGAGGTGCTTCGGGAGGCGGCTGATGAAATGCTTGATTACAGAGGGTCGGGAATGTCCGTTATGGAGATGAGCCACCGCTCCAAGGTATATGATACGATTATCAAGGAAGCGGAGGCGGATCTGAGAGAGCTGATGAACATTCCGGACAACTATAAGGTCCTGTTTCTGCAGGGAGGAGCAAGCCAGCAGTTTGCAATGATCCCAATGAACCTGATGAAAAACAGGAAGGCAGCCTACATTGTGACCGGACAGTGGGCCAAGAAGGCGTATCAGGAGGCTAAGCTTTACGGTGAGGCAATTGAGGTGGCATCCTCTGCGGACAAAACCTTTTCCTACATACCGGACTGCTCCGATCTGGATATTCCGGAAGATGCCGACTATGTTTATATCTGCGAGAACAATACCATCTATGGCACAAAGTTTAAGACGCTTCCCAATACGAAGGGCCATACCCTTGTGGCGGATGTGTCAAGCTGCTTTTTGTCTGAGCCCGTTGATGTGACAAAATACGGTATTATCTATGGCGGCGTTCAAAAGAACATCGGGCCTGCGGGAGTTGTCATCGTGATTATTCGCGAGGATCTGATTACTGAGGATGTGCTTCCCGGGACTCCCACGATGCTGCGCTATAAGATTCACGCCGACAACGATTCGCTGTATAACACGCCGCCTGCATACGGAATTTATATCTGCGGCAAGGTGTTTAAATGGCTTAAAAAGATGGGCGGTCTCCAGGCGATGAAGGAGCGCAACGAGAAAAAAGCGAAGATCCTGTATGATTTTCTGGACGAGAGCAGGCTCTTTAAGGGGACGGTGCGCAAAGAGGACCGCTCTCTGATGAATGTGCCTTTTGTAACTGGCAATGAGGAGCTGGACGCAAAGTTCGTCAAGGAGGCAAAGGCCGCCGGATTTGAAAATCTTAAGGGACACAGAACCGTGGGAGGCATGAGGGCGAGCATCTATAACGCAATGCCAATCGAAGGTGTGGAGAAACTTGTGGAATTTATGAGAAAATTTGAGGCTGAAAACGCCTGAGGGAGAGAAAAACATGTTCAAAATTCACTGCCTGAATCCCATCGCGGAAGTGGGATTAAAGAATTTCAGCGATCAGTATGAGATCACAGGAGAAGTACAGGAGGCTGACGGTATTCTGGTAAGAAGCGCCACCATGCATGATATGGAGCTGCCCGAAAAGCTGCTTGCCGTTGCAAGGGCAGGAGCGGGGGTAAACAATATTCCGCTTGACAAATGTGCGGAAAAGGGAATTGTGGTGTTTAATACTCCCGGGGCAAACGCAAACGGAGTGAAGGAGCTTGTGATCGCCGGTATGCTGCTTGCCGCCAGGGACGTAGTCGGCGGAATCGAGTGGGTAAAATCTGCTAAGGACGACGAGAATATCGCAAAAGCTGCGGAAAAGGAAAAGAAGAAATTTGCCGGAACGGAGATCATGGGAAAGAAGCTGGGCGTAATTGGTCTTGGCGCCATCGGTGTCAAGGTCGCAAACGCGGCTGTGGCGCTTGGCATGGACGTATACGGATATGATCCTTACCTTTCCGTGAACGCCGCATGGAGCCTGAGCCGTTCCGTGAAGCATGTGCTTAACGTGGACGACATTTACGCCGAGTGCGACTATATTACCATTCATGTGCCGCTTCTGGATTCCACGAGGGGAATGATCAACGCGGAAGCCATCGGGAAGATGAAGAAGGGCGTCAATATCCTGAATTTTGCGAGAGATCTTCTCGCAGAGGAAAAGGATGTTCTGGAGGGCTTAAAGAGCGGAAAGGTTGCCCATTATGTGTGCGACTTCCCCAATCCTACCACTGCCGGACAGGAGGGATGTATCGTTATCCCGCACCTTGGAGCAAGCACGGAGGAATCGGAGGACAACTGTGCAGTAATGGCGGTTGACGAGCTCAGGGATTACCTCGAAAACGGTAATATCCGTAACAGCGTGAATTATCCTGCCTGCGATATGGGAGTCTGCACCCAGGCGGGACGTGTGGCGATTTTCCACAGAAATATCGCAAACATGATTACAAAGTTCACCGGAGTATTCGGTCAGAAGGGAATTAATATCAGCGATATGACAAACAAGTCCCGCGGCGAGGTTGCGTACACAATGCTGGACGTCGAGGCTGCGCCCACCGAGGATATTGTGAAAGCGCTTGAGAGCATTGACGGCGTGTTCAGGGCAAGGATTGTGAAATAAAGGTTTTTCAGAAAAATAAAAAGATTTAATGACGGTGCAAAGTGAACCGCTCCCCGTCAAGTAAACAGTGAAAAAATATAAATTTTTTCTGCCATCAGCTGCAAGGCTGGTGGCAGTCCTTTTTTAGACGAATTGCCGGCACCGCATTTTGTACTGTTTTACCTGAAAATATTACCGACATAATATGGATGGAAAATCAATGAAAAAAATATTCAGGCTGTTTTTTATCATGCTGAAGATCGGTCTCTTTACTTTTGGCGGTGGTTATGCCATGATTGCACTATTGGAAAACGAATTTGTTTCCAAACGCCGTTGGATGCAAACAGATGAATTTGCAGACATGGTTGCCATTGCCGAATCTACGCCCGGACCGATCGCCATCAATGCCGCTACCTATATCGGCTATCAGCAAAACGGCGTTCTCGGTTCAGCGGCTGCTACTGTGGGCGTCTGTATTCCGTCCTTTGTAATCATCTTTTTGATTTCCCTGTTCTTTGACGCCTTTCAGCAGATAAAGTGGGTGGCCGCGGCTTTTAAGGGAATCCAGATTGGCGTGGTCGTTCTAATCCTGTCGGCGGG
>CANQSE010000234.1 GCA_947626405.1 uncultured Acetatifactor sp.
GGTGTACATTCCGACCGTGCAGCCCACAAACCCGCCTGCAACCTCAGTGGACAGATCCCTTATGTCGATATCGGACCACAGCATATTTCCGATCGTTTCGTCCGAATCATCCATGGGATTTCCAAGACCCACCGACGCCTTAAGCCCGTCAACCATGAGCACAGGCTTCACGGCTCCGCAGGACGGACATATTGCCCCCTGCTCCACCGGTGCGCTTCCCACCAGTTCATCCTGTCCCCTGCGGCACAGGTAAACTTTGATACAAAGGACGTCTCCCTCGCGTCCAAGCTCGGCGCGGAGATTAAAATCGTTGCTCTGCATCAGCGCGATTCCCGCTCTTGCGCCGTCCTTAAGCTCCTGCGCAAAAACACGCGTCCATGACACAAAACGGTGGTGCTGCTGGCGTATTGCCACATAAGAGGGGCTGTCCTGCTCCTTAAGCGTAACGGCCCTGAACGCAAGCTCAAGTCCCCTGTCGCTTAGACGGTACATATTGTCACCCGGATTTCTGAGCATCATAAACTCGGGTCCAAGATTTTCCATTTTTTCAAAATCATATATCCGGCTGCCAAACGGATCCGGCGTCTTTGTCTCCCATGCGGGAAGGTCGATTTCAACCTCCTGCGTGAGGATTCCCACCCCGGGATTTACCACAGGCCACTCGTTCTCCCATGTGACCTTCGCCAGGAAAGTCTCACGTCCCATTGTGGTATACCCCTCCAGTGGACGCACAGCAAGCATAACCATGTACCATTCTCCGTTTACCGTCTCCACCAGATCCGCATGACCCACGTACTTGATGGGATATGCCTGGCCAAGATGCCTGTGTGT
Source organism: uncultured Acetatifactor sp. (assembly GCA_947626405.1). GTDB lineage: Bacteria > Bacillota > Clostridia > Lachnospirales > Lachnospiraceae > Acetatifactor. The sequence continues at coordinate 832 of CANQSE010000234.1, forward strand.
GAAAATGGGGTTGCAGAAATTATTCTGATAAGGTCCGTATATGCTCCTGCTGCGGCAGACCGTCACGGCATGCTCCGGACCCGTGCCTCCCTCCGCGTGAAGGATGTAGTACCAGCCGTCCTTTTTGTAGAGATGGGGACCCTCGGGCCAGCAGATGTCGCGCATGGCGCCGTTCCACACATTGTGCGTCTCGCCCACCAGCTCCATCTTTTCAAGATCCAGCTCCCTTATCCAGATATAGTAATCTCCGTTGTACCTGCACCCGTCAGGATTGGGATGCGTACCGATATAATAACATTTTCCGTCGTCGTCAAAGAAAAGGCTGGGGTCTATGCCGTCTGCTCCCTTGAGATAATGCGGCTCCGACCATGGTCCCGCGGGATCCGACGCAGTCACGATATAATTTCCGCCATAGGAGACATTCGTGCAAATCACATAAAACGTCCCGTTGTTATAGCGGATCGTAGGCGCGAAAAGCCCCTGTGAATGACCGCTGTTTTTTAAAGGAAGCTGCGACTCCCTGTGCATGGCGTTGCCGATCTGCTCCCAGTGCGCCAGATCCCTGCTGTGGAGAATCGGAAGCCCCGGAAAATAAGAAAACGTTGAGTTGACAAGATAGAAGTCCTCTCCCACCGCACAGATGGAAGGATCCGGATAAAAACCGGGCAGAATAGGGTTTTTCGCTTTTACTGACATATCTTTTTCTCCTTATATTTTTTTATGAAATTGCTGCTTTCCGGCAAAATACTTACTTCCCTACAAACACGTCATATGCGGGCTTTGGCTGATAATTCTCGTCAAACAGAAGCGGGCACTGGGGCAGTCCGGTCGTATTTCCGCCGCCAAGGTCCGAGCGGCTCTGGAGCCATGAGTAATGATCCACCGTTCCCCACATTGTGATCCCTGTTACATTTGCTCTGCCGGTTTTATTGTAATTTTTTAACGTCCAGTAGAGATGTTTGTAACGGTCAGCCTGATCCGCAAACTCCTGCTCCCTGTCCACTTCGCCCTTCTGGTAGCCGTCGCTCGCGCTTATATCAAACTCCGTTATCTGCACGTTTCCAATCACTCTGCCGTAGACCTCGAGAGCGAGATCAAATTCGGTCGTCGAGGGACTTGTCATGCCGTAATGCCCCTGCATACCCATGGCGTCGATCCTTGTGCCCTCGCCGGGCGCTCCCGCCTGTTCCTTGACCGCCTTTAAAAGCGACACGATTCCTATCTGCTTGGTTGAGGAGCACTCGTTATAGTCGTTGTAGTAGAGCTCCAGATCGGCGGGCGCGTACTTGTTTGCATAGCGGAAAGCGTTTATTATATCCTCGTTGCTCTGGTACACGTGCCACCAGCTCGAATTGTTGTTGTGGCGATCCTGGCTCAGCGGCTCGTCAGGGTTTTCCTTGTCCGAGCGGTACGTGCCGGTTGCGTCGCTTATTGCCTCGTTCACGACATCCCAGCCGTAGAACATTCCCTTATACTTGCTGTCCTCGCCGGTAAAATGCGTGAGCATGGTGCGTATGTACCACTCAAGCCTCTTATCCATCGTCTCCTTGTCAACGTAGTCCTTATTCTTGTCGTAATCCACATGGAAGAACCACTCGGGCGTCTGGGCGTGCCATACAAGTACATGTCCCCTCACCTTTATCTGCCTGTCGGGATTTGCGTTGTTCCACTCAAGCACCTTGTCGAGAATGAACTCGGCGCGTGAATAGTCCATCTTGGGCACCACAATAGTCTCCCCGTTAAGCTCCGCCTCCTCGGTTCCCGGGCAGTCGGTCACGCTGTAGCCGAACATGGCGTCGGGCTTAAGCTCGTTTCCGATAGTGATGGCGCTGAAATAAGTCGTGATTATTTCCCACACCTTCTCGTCCTGTATCTCGCCCTGAGTCACCGCGGCGCCCATACGACACCCAAACGTCTCCTCGATGGCATCCCTCAGAACCTTTTCTTCCTCCTGCGCGTCATCATCCGTAGTCTCCGAGGAGCCGTCCGTCCCGCCGGCGTTTTGCTGCCCGGACCCGTCAGTCGCACCGTCGTTTTGCTGTTCGGATCCGTCAGTCGAACCGTCATTTTGCTGTTCGGATCCGTCAGTCGCACCGTCATTTTGCTGTTCGGACCCGTCAGCCGCACCGTCATTTTGCTGTTCGGACCCGTCAGCCGCACCGCCGTCCTGTGTCTGTGCGTTTCCGGTGTCCACGTCCTGACTTCCCGCGCCTGAACCGCACCCAGCAAGCAGCGACGACGCAAGAAGCGCGGCGCATACAAGCGCCAGTCGTTTTTTCACCATTTTTCATAACCTCCTGTACTAAAATAATGTTAATAAAATCTTTATCCTCTTTTCGTCCGTTTACATTTTGGAAAAACAGTGCTAAAATAAACGGAGGAGGAAATACAA